>NZ_MUFA01000020.1:0-49508 GCF_001995955.1 Salinivibrio sp. PR6
ACCTGAAGTCACCGGTAACTTTACCGGCTCAGTCACCGAAGGCAACGAAGGCGATGCGGTCACTGCCACCGGTACCATTGCGATCAGTGATGTCGACGGCGACGATACACCGGCCTTTGCCGATACCACTGAAGCGGGGACTTATGGCTCGCTAGACCTAGTTAACGGCAACTGGACCTACACCCTCGATCAGTCTGCGGTGCAGAACTTGGATGCCGGTGATGAGGTGACAGACACTATCACGCTCACCGCAAGCGATAACACGCAACAAGATATTGTCATCACCATTACCGGCACCGACGACTTACCTGAAGTCACCGGTAGCTTTAATGGTTCAGTGACCGAAGGCAACGTGGGCGATGCGGCCACTGCAACCGGTACCCTTGCGATCAGTGATGTTGATAGTGACGACGCGCCAACCTTTGCCGATGTTACACAGGCTGGCACTTACGGTTCGCTAGAGCTGGTGAACGGTAATTGGACTTACACGCTCAATCAAAGCTCGGTTCAGGATTTAGATGCCGGCGATCAAGTGACGGATACCATCACCCTCACTGCAAGCGATAACACACAACAAGATATCGTCATCACCATTACGGGCACCGACGACTTACCTGAAGTCACCGGTAGCTTTGTTGGATCAGTGACTGAAGGTGACGTGGGCGATACCGCAGTAACTGCCACCGGCACCATCGCGATCAGTGATGTCGATAGTGACGACGCGCCAACCTTTGCCGATGTTACACAGGCTGGCACTTACGGCTCTCTGGAGCTAGTAGATGGTGCTTGGACCTACACCCTCGATCAATCTGCCGTGCAGGATTTAGATGCCGGTGATGAGGTGACAGACACCATCACCCTCACTGCAAGCGATAACACACAGCAAGATATTGTTATCACCATTACCGGCACCGACGACTTACCTGAAGTCACCGGTAACTTTACCGGCTCAGTCACCGAAGGCAACGAAGGCGATGCGGTCACTGCCACCGGTACCATTGCGATCAGTGATGTCGACGGCGACGATACACCGGCCTTTGCCGATACCACTGAAGCGGGGACTTATGGTACCTGAAGTCACCGGTAACTTTACCGGCTCAGTCACCGAAGGCAACGAAGGCGATGCGGTCACTGCCACCGGTACCATTGCGATCAGTGATGTCGACGGCGACGATACACCGGCCTTTGCCGATACCACTGAAGCGGGGACTTATGGCTCGCTAGACCTAGTTAACGGCAACTGGACCTACACCCTCGATCAGTCTGCCGTGCAGGATTTAGATGGCGGTGATCAGGTGACAGACACCATCACCCTCACCGCAAGCGATAACACACAACAAGATATTGTCATCACGATTACGGGGACCGACGATGCGCCAGAAGTGAGTGGTGAGTTTGTTGGCTCAGTCACCGAAGGCAACGAAGGCGATGCGGCCACTGCCACGGGAACCATCGCGATCAGTGATGTTGATAGTGACGATAACCCGACCTTTGCCGATACCACAGAGAGCGGCACTTACGGTTCGCTAGAGCTGGTGAACGGTAATTGGACTTACACCCTCGATCAATCTGCCGTGCAGGATTTAGATGCCGGTGATGAGGTGACAGACACTATCACCCTCACCGCAAGCGATAACACGCAACAAGATATTGTTATCACCATTACCGGCACCGACGACTTACCTGAAGTCACCGGTAGCTTTACCGGCTCAGTCACCGAAGGTGACGTGGGCGATACCGCAGTAACTGCCACGGGCACCATCGCGATCAGTGATGTCGATAGTGACGACGCGCCAACCTTTGCCGACGTCACACAGGCAGGCACTTACGGCTCGTTGGAGCTAGTCGGTGAGAACTGGACCTACACCCTCGATCAATCTGCCGTGCAGGATTTAGATGCCGGTGATCAAGTGACGGACACCATCACCCTCACCGCAAGCGATAACACACAACAAGATATTGTCATCACGATTACGGGGACCGACGATGCGCCAGAAGTGAGTGGTGAGTTTGTAGGTTCAGTCACCGAAGGCAACGTGGGCGATGCCGCGGTCACTGCAAGTGGCACCATTGCGATCAGTGATGTCGATAGTGACGACGCGCCAACCTTTGCCGATACCACAGAGAGCGGCACTTACGGTTCGCTAGAGCTGGTGAACGGTAATTGGACTTACACGCTCAATCAAAGCTCAGTGCAGGATTTAGATGCCGGTGATCAAGTGACCGACACCATCACCCTCACTGCAAGCGATAACACGCAACAAGATATCGTCATCACCATTACCGGCACCGACGACTTACCTGAAGTCACCGGTAGCTTTACCGGCTCAGTGACTGAAGATGACGTGGGCGATACCGCAGTAACTGCCACCGGCACCATCGCGATCAGTGATGTCGATAGTGACGACGCGCCAACCTTTGCCGATACCACAGAGAGCGGCACTTACGGTTCACTCGACCTGGTCAACGGCAATTGGACTTACACCCTCGATCAGTCTGCCGTACAAAACTTGGATGCCGGTGATGAGGTGACAGACACTATCACGCTCACCGCAAGCGATAACACGCAACAAGATATTGTCATCACCATTACCGGCACCGACGACTTACCTGAAGTCACCGGTAACTTTACCGGCTCAGTCACCGAAGGCAACGAAGGCGATGCGGTCACTGCCACCGGCACCATTGCGATCAGTGATGTCGATGGCGATGACAATCCGACGTTTGCTGACGTCACTCAGGCAGGCACTTACGGCTCGTTGGAGCTAGTAGATGGTGCTTGGACCTACACCCTCGATCAGTCTGCCGTGCAGGATTTAGATGCCGGTGATGAGGTGACCGACACTATCACGCTCACCGCAAGCGATAACACACAGCAAGATATTGTTATCACGATTACGGGGACGAACGATGCCCCTGAAGTAAGCGGTAGCTTTGTTGGCTCAGTCACCGAAGGCAACGTGGGCGATGCCCCTGTCACTGCCACGGGTACCATTGCGATCAGTGATGTGGATAGCGACGACAATCCGACGTTTGCTGACGTCACACAGGCAGGCACCTATGGCTCACTCGACCTGGTCAACGGCAATTGGACTTACACCCTCGATCAGTCTGCCGTGCAGGATTTAGACGCCGGTGATCAAGTGACGGACACCATCACCCTCACCGCAAGCGATAACACGCAACAAGATATCGTCATCACCATTAAGGGGACGGACGATGCACCTGAAGTCACTGGAAGCTTTACTGGTTCAGTGACCGAAGGTGACGAAGGCGATGCGGTCACTGCCACCGGCACCATCGCGATCAGTGATGTCGATGGCGATGACAATCCGACGTTTGCCGACGTCACACAGGCAGGCACTTACGGCTCGTTGGAGCTAGTAGATGGCGCTTGGACCTACACCCTCGATCAGAGCTCAGTGCAGGATTTAGATGCCGGTGATCAAGTGACGGATACCATCACCCTCACCGCAAGCGATAACACGCAACAAGATATCGTCATCACCATTACCGGCACCGACGACTTACCTGAAGTCACCGGTAGCTTTGTTGACTCAGTGACTGAAGGTGACGTGGGCGATGCCGCGGTGACTGCGACGGGCACCATCGCGATCAGCGATGTCGATAGTGACGATAACCCAACCTTTGCCGATGTTACACAGGCAGGCAACTATGGCTCGCTAGAGCTGGTGAACGGCAATTGGACTTACACGCTTGATCAGTCTGCCGTGCAGGATTTAGATGCCGGTGATCAAGTGACGGACACTATCACGCTCACTGCAAGCGATAACACACAGCAAGATATTGTGATCACCATTACGGGGACCAATGACGCCCCCACCTTGGCTCAAGCCGTTTCAACACAAACTCTGCAAGAAGATTTTGTTAGCTACACCATTGATCTCAATACGGTGTTTTCCGATATCGACAGTGACGATACCTTGAGTTTCGATGTGGCAAATGTGCCCAGTGGAGTTTCTGTCTCTATTGATGCGAATGGAGTCGCGACCATTTCTTCGGTCGCCGATTGGAGTGGGACAGAGACAGTAAGCTTCCGCGCCACCGATACCCAAAATGCGAGCCTGACCCACGATGTCACCTTCAACGTCGAAGGGGTTGCTACCGCCCCCACCCTCACAGTCAGCCGTGGCGATCAATCACTGACTTATATCGATGACACGGGACAAATCTCCGCCACTGACCCTGGCGCAGGCGGGTCACGTGCGATTCTTTCGCCTTTAACAATCTCCGGCACCGCCAATGAATCGGGCGAAACACTTACTTACCGAATCAGCGGCTTACCGGATGATGCAGTATTATCAGCGGGGACAAAAGAGGCAAGCACCGGCGATTGGCTACTCACGGACGCGCAACTGAGTGGTCTTAATCTCGCCTCTCCTGCCGATATTACGGGTGTCACGCTATCGATTACGGCTATCAGTACCGACGGCACGGATCAGGCATCAACCACGGCCACTCTGAATCTAGAAAATGACAGCTTTGCACAGACCGAAGGACAAGCCACCAGCATTGCTAGTGTCGACGGACTGATCAGCAACGATACAGACACACAGGCCTCTGTCACCCGCGTTGCCACCAATGCCAGCCAAGGAGAAAGTGGTAACAGTGAAATTGTGATCGGCCCTGCCACCATCGCCACCGCATTGGGTGGCAGTGTTACTGTCAACGCAGACGGTAGCTTTACCTACACTGCACCGGCAGTGAATCATGCAGGCGGCGGTCACGTCTATGACAGTTTCTCCTACCAAAGTAGCGAGAATGAAGAGTGGACAACCGTGACCTTCGATGTGAGCGACTCTGCGCCGGTAGCCCATGATGATAGTGATAGCGTAGCCTCTGGCGCCTCGACAGGTGGGAACGTGATCACTGCCGGCGCCGGTGCCGATAACCTCGGGGCGGATACCACCACAGTGACCGCGGTTAGCTTCAATGGCACCACGTATGCAGTCAACGGCAGTACTGTGATTGCCACATCGCAAGGGCAATTAACCATTCAATCCGACGGCAGCTATCTGTATCAATCATCGGTCGCGTCAACGACGGATGCCAGCACGCTGGACGATGAGGTATTCACCTATACCCTCACCGACAGCGATGGGGATACGAGTCAGGCGCAGCTCACACTCGGTCATGACAACAATACCCAGTTAAACGCCGATATCGCTTCAGTCAGCGAGCAAGGGTTAGTGAGCGACGATAATAGTCAAACCACCCAAGGTAACCTGTTGGATAATGATACGGGGATTGGCGTTAATGTCAGCCTGCATCAAATTAATGGGCAAAGCTTTGGCAGTGATGGGGTTTTAACCCTCACCACTGCCAGTGGCACTCTGACTGTTTATAACCAAGACAACACCCAAGGTTATCGCGCGGGTGACTACACCTATACGCTCAATAATGCCACCAGCGGTGATAACGTGAGCGAAGCCTTCACCTACACCACCTATGATCCGACGGCGTCTACGGCGTATCGCTCATCGACATTAACGGTCAATGTGCAAGATGACACGCCGACCTCAGACAACATCGAAAGTGCCTTGTACGCGACGGCGGAGAGTAGCTCGACGTTTAACCTTATTCTCACCATTGATCTGTCCGGCAGTATGTCCGATCCGGTTGACCCAAGCGATCCGGATTCACCCACTCGGATGGAAGTCACTAAAGCCGCGCTAAAATCGATGATTGAGGAATACGACAGACTCGGGGATCTTAATATCCAAATTGTGTCGTTCTCGGATACGGCGAGTTCATCAGGCTGGCTTCTTAATGACGCCGCCAGCGCGTTGGATGCCATTGAGGGCTTATACGCAGGTGGCGCGACCCGGTACGATAACGCGCTCAATGAGATCATCAATAATATTGATACATCAGGGATCAGCGCAGATAAGACTATCTCGTATTTTATCTCGGACGGGATGCCCAATGATGACTTTGAAAGTAACACCAGCCTGCAAAGCGCATGGCAAACTTATGTCAGTACGCAAGGTATTGACGAGTCCTTCAGTGTCGGGGTCGGGGATGGCATTACGACATCGCCACTGACACCGATTGCGGCAAGCAGTTCAGGCAATACCAGTGACAATGTGTTGCTGGTCACCGATGAAAATGAGCTCGCCTACTCACTGCTACAAACCATTGAGAGTGGACAAGTGTCAGGCGGTCTCGTGCTGACGGATGATGACGGCAATACTGTCTCTTTGTTCGGCGCCGACGATGGCTATATTTCTACACTCACCTTGGATGGACAAACGTACAACTATGACCCGGCGACTGACAGCGCGCAGCAGACCTTTGAAACCGCAAAAGGCGGTATCCTCACCATCAATTTTGATACCGGCGAATACGACTACCGCGTTGCGGTCGACAGAAATATTCTCAACGAGCAAGAGCAAATTGCGCTGACGCTTACCGACAACGATGGCGATACCAGTGAGGTCAATGTCGCCATTAACCTCTACTACGAGGCACGGCTAGATGCCAATCACGATATTGTAATCACCAATATTCATGATGGTAGTCCGATCGTCATTCCCGGTTTGGCCTTAACGCATAACGATATTCCTTCGATGGACAGTACGATCACGGCCACCAGTAATGCGATACAAGGGTCGGTAACGGGCACAGATGACGTCACTTTCACGCCCGATAGTGCGATGAATACGCAAAGCTTCCTTGATCCCATCGGTAACGATTCCGAGTTTATTGCTGAATCCGAACTGGGCGATTTCGCCAGTTCCTTTGCTCAGGCACAGAGCCTAGACCGCGGTAAATTCGGCACCATGACACAGGAGGTGTGGACACACATTGATGCTGGTAACTATGGTGCCAATGCTGCCCTGACGGGGACGGTCCAGAACGGCATTGATAGTGATATGACGAAAATGGATCTTTACCAGAACGAAACCTTACTCTTTGATGATGACCATTGGTTCAATGATCTAAGCGTGAGAGTCTATGACCAAAACCAACAGCTTTTGGACACCCTCAATCCCGACTCTGGCAGTAATAGTTTTACGGCCGGTCAGCAGGGCACTTACTACTTTGAGATCGTTTCCAACAATGGATCTAATGACACCGAAAGCTACGAGATTTACCTGACTTTGGATAGCTCGAATGCGGTGTTACCAGAGCCTGAGCATCAATTTGAGTACACTACCTCTAACGGCAGTTATATGGACAGTGCACTGGTTGATATTATTGCCATTGATGACCAAACGCTAGAAGGTAACTATCAAAGTGAAATTCTCGCGGCCGGTACAGGTGACGACACCCTGATCGGTAACGAAGGAGATGATAGCTTACTCGGGAACCACGGCGATGATACGCTTGATGGCGGCCTTGGCGATGATTTGCTGATTGGCGGCCAAGGTGACGACACGTTGACAGGGGGGCTTGGGTCGGACACTTTCGCCTTTTTGAGCGGTGATCAAGGGTCTATCGGCGCTGAGGCGGTTGATCGTATTACTGACTTTGATGTGCAAAAGGACACACTAGATCTCTCCGAGCTTCTGATTGATGAAGACCAAGACGGTGCGAATCTAGAAGACTACCTAACCCTTGAGGACAACGACCAAGGTGAAGCCACCTTGTACATCGCCTCGGCGGGCGATAATCAAATCGACCAGCACGTGGTGTTTGAAAACCTCAGTGTGGCAGACATGGCTAGTGCATACGAAATTGATATGAGTGGCCTGAGCAGCCAAGAGCTAAGTGCTTCTGTGATTGATGCCATGATCCAACAAAGCAAACTGATGACAGACTAACCCATGCCTAACGCGCACCTTATGCGTGATAGTCGCAAGTTTACGTTTTATTTTGCCTAACAAAGGGGCAGAATAGCGCCAAAACTTGCCAGAAGCATTACGGGAGCGATTTTGTTATCTGAGTTGAAAAACATCGCCCAACTGTTGGTCGAAAACAAACTATTGACCACCATTGGTGTTATCGTCTTTGTTAGCGTGATCCGTCGCCTGATTTTGCGTCATATTCGCGGTGATAGTAACTTTCTCAGCGAAGATCAACGTAAGTGGATATCTCGCACTAAAAATGGTGCATTTAGTCTGCTTTTACTGTTTTTGTTCTTGTTTTGGAACACAGAAATTAGTGAGTTCGCTCTCTCGCTCACAGCCATTGCGGTCGCGGTGGTAGTGGCTTCCAAAGAAATTATCCTGTGCTTTACCGGTTCTATTCAGCGCGCCAGTTCACGATCATTTCGTATCGGGGATTGGATTGAGGTCGGTAACTCTCGTGGCGAAGTGATCGAGCACAATTTGATGGCGACCAAAATTCAAGAAATTGATACCCATCATGGGCACTATTGCTACACCGGAAAAACCGCGACATTACCGAACAGCTTGTTTTTCTCTACCACTGTGAAAAACCTGAACTTTATGAAGCGCTATGTTTATCACCATTTTCACCTGGTGATCCGTGGCGATATAAATTTATACCCCCATATTCCCGCACTACTGGCGCGTATTGATGATCACAGCGAAGACTTTATGGATATTGCTCGACGTTATAACCATGTGATTGAGCGCCATGCTGGTGTCGATCTTCCCGGCCCAGAGCCTCATCTTTATCTCTCGCACACAGAGACAGGAGAGCAACTGGTGCATGTGCGCTTATTTTGTCCTACCGAGCGTGCGGCCGAATTAGAGCAGCTCATTCGCGAGGATGTGATGACGCTTTATTGCGAAAAGCTGCTCCCCGCAGCAGACGGTAAACTGAGCGAACAAACCGAGCGGTCAGAGGCAGAAACGGCCACACCTTCAACATCGGCTTGATATAAAAAAGCGCTCGTGGCTATCACGAGCGCTATCCACTAAGTAACAACACATCACGCCTAAGAATCACTTACAGTAAAAACAACGTTCCTAAGCCTAAGAAAGCGACAAAACCGACGATGTCAGTCACCGTGGTTAAAATCACTGAGCCTGACAGAGCCGGATCAATCTTCAGCTTCCCTAATAACACAGGTACAAAAATCCCCGCCAGTGCAGCACTGATAATATTGGCGACAATCGCGGCGCCAATCACCGCACCGAGTCCCCAGCTTTCAAACCAATAACCCGCAATAGCACCAATCACAAGCGCCCAAAGCACGCCATTGAGTAGCCCCACTTTAAATTCCTTACTCAAAAGGGGCTTTAAGTTAGCCTTAGATATTTGTCCTAACGCGAGGCCTCGCACGATCAGCGTCAGCGTTTGACTACCGGCAATCCCACCCATTGAGGCGACCACGGGCATCAATACGGCAAG
Source organism: Salinivibrio sp. PR6 (assembly GCF_001995955.1). Taxonomy (NCBI): domain Bacteria; kingdom Pseudomonadati; phylum Pseudomonadota; class Gammaproteobacteria; order Vibrionales; family Vibrionaceae; genus Salinivibrio; species Salinivibrio sp. PR6. The sequence goes on from NZ_MUFA01000020.1 coordinate 9,286, forward strand.
CGCGACCACTTGTTGCAATGTCGCTTCAAACAAACCAATAAACCAAGAGGCCAGAAAAGCCGTCATCAGGTTAATGCCAAGCCACAGTGCACGATTGCGCGCACTTTTCATCACCGGGGAGAATAAATCTTCATCTTCATCCAAACCCGCCGTGGCCATGATTTGCGCTTCTGCCCGTTCCGCTTGCATCTCATAGGCAGTACCAAGGTCAAGCCGGCCAATTAACATGCCACCATCATCCAATACGGGTAGCGCGATTTCTTCACTGCTCGCGACTTTGTCGGCACTGGTATAGATATCATCACGCGCATTTAAGCTGGGAAATTGCTCGCGTACCAGCTCACTGATTTTGAGAATACCGTCCGCGCCGAACAGCTTATGAATAGGTACCGCACCCACCCAAATGCCTCGACTATCGACCACGAAGACATGATCGCAATATTTTGGCATCACCCGTCGAAGTAGACGGAGTACCACATTTACCTTGGTTTTAGCCGGCACCACCAAAGGTTGATGATCACACCAGTGGCCCACTTGAGTATCCGCATATTGTTGCGCAGAGGCGTAGCGTTGCTTTTGCTCCGAGTCCATCCGACCGAGCGCTTCCTCTAACAGCGGTTCGGTCAACACATCTTGCAGTTCCAACAAGGTGTCCGCGTCGAGATCAGCGAACAGTGTATGTAGCTGTGCCTCATCAACGGCACGGATAACCGCTTCGCCTGCGTCATCGCGCATCTCCGCCAACACAGGAAGCTGTATTGAAGGAGAGAGTTGCTCCCAAAAGCCCACACGATCGCTAACAGGTAATGCTTCTAATAACAAAGCAAGGCTATCAACACCGTGTGCTTGCTCTATCTCTTGTATCGTTTCGGGCGCACCTTGATCGACTTTTGATAGCAAATCATCAATCACTTCTTGTCTATCACTCGTTTGCATGGTATTTCCTTCTCAACGGTCATCATGTGCACAGAAACCCAGCGACCCGCCCCGGTAGGGCGTCCCTCTCAACCAGTCTCCCATATGCCATGATAGTGCCGCTTCCAGTGTGCGATGGTTATCACATATCATCGCTGATTTTTCAGATTCTTACCACGAATAACCGCTATCACTTCTATGGTAAAAGCAAGGCAGAGCAATAACGAGTAATGATAACAATGCCGGTTCAATCAACGGAAAAAGTGTGTGTGGGTTGGCGCGAATGGATTAGCCTCCCAGACCTAGATATTGCGCGTATAAAAGCCAAAATTGACACGGGCGCGCGTACTTCATGCTTACATACCTTCAAAATTGAAGAGTTTGAAAAAGGAGGCGCTGCTTGGGTTCGTTTTTGGATCCATCCTCACCAAGGTGATGACGAACATGTTATTCAAGCGGAAGCGCCCGTGCTTGCGCGCCGTGTCGTGCGCGACTCTGGCGGGCACGAGCAACTTCGCTATGTGATTCAGACCACACTCAAAGCCGGTGAACTGTGTTATCCCATAGAGATGACACTCACCGCACGCGATAACATGCGCTTTCGTATGCTGTTAGGTCGTACCGCGATGACAGGCAACGTCATTGTCGATCCTATGCATTCATTCCTGCTCGGCAAATAGGAGTCCTAACCACAATGAAAATCGGTATCCTTTCCCGGAATAAAAACCTCTATTCCACTCGACGTCTGATTGAAGCGTGCGAACAGCGTGGTCATGAGTATAAAATCATTGACGCGCTGCGCTGTTACATGAGCATCAACTCCACACAACCGTCAATTCATCTTGCTGGCGAAGAGCTAGAAGGGTTTGAAGCCATCATCCCTCGTATCGGCTCATCGGTGACCTTTTATGGCTGTGCCGTACTGCGCCAGTTTGAAATGATGGGGGTTTTTCCCGTTAATGAGTCCGTGGCTATCACCCGCTCTAGAGATAAGCTGCGCTCGATGCAATTGCTGTCGCGCAAAGGCATAGGCATGCCACATACTGGGTTTGCTAGCAAGCCTGGGGATGTTGGAGACCTATTGGAGATGGTCGGCAGTGCCCCTGTGGTCGTCAAACTGCTGGAAGGCACTCAAGGCATTGGTGTCGTCCTCGCCGAAACCAAAAAAGCGGCTGAAAGTGTGATAGAAGCCTTTATGGGCCTAAAAGCAGACATTTTGGTGCAAGAGTATATTAAAGAGTCCAGCGGCGCCGATATTCGCTGTTTTGTGATTGGTGACAAAGTCATCGCCGCGATGAAACGTCAAGCCCAGCCAGGGGAGTTTCGCTCCAATTTACACCGAGGTGGTTCCGCAACCTTGGTACGGATCACACCGGCAGAGCGTCGAACCGCAATTGCTGCGGCTAAAGCCATGGGACTCAATGTCGCTGGGGTCGATTTACTGCGCTCCGAGCGCGGCCCTTTGGTGATGGAAGTCAACTCCTCACCGGGGTTAGAGGGCATAGAAAAAGCCACCGGGAAAGACGTCGCGGGTATGGTGGTGGAATACATCGAAAAGACTGCTAATGCCAAGAGGACGCGAACTCGTGGTAAGGGCTAAAAGAAACAATGCTATCGATATCGGGGGTGAGACCGTTAACCCAGGTGATCGCCTTAGCTTAGAGCTGGAAATCGCCAAGCTTTATACCCACGCCCCACTCAACGTGAGTATAGAGGTTCTTAACGGCAAACTATCGGGCCCTACACTGTTAATCTGTGCGGCCATTCATGGCGATGAGCTCAATGGTATCGAAATTGTTCGCCAAATTATGGCGAGAACCGACACCCAAAAACTACGCGGAACAATCGTTGCCATTCCCGTTGTTAATGTATTTGGCTTTATTCACAAGTCTCGCTATCTGCCGGATAGGCGTGATTTGAATCGCTCCTTTCCGGGCTCTGAACGTGGCTCAATTGCCGGGCGCATGGCGTATCAGCTGTTTAATGAAGTGATTAGCCAATGCACCCATGTGATCGATTTGCATACCGCCGCTATCCACCGCACCAATCTGCCACAAATCCGCGCCAATTTAGATAACCCAGAAGCGGGGGCGATGGCGACCGCATTTTCCGCCCCTGTGGTTGTCGACGCCGCCTTAAGGGGCGGCTCCTTACGCGCAGAGGCAGAGGCAATTGGCATTCCGGTGATCACCTATGAGGCCGGTGAAGCCCTACGCTTTGAGCCTTACGCAATTAACGCAGGGGTCAGGGGAGTGATACGCGTAATGCGCCACTTGGGTATGCTGCGTCAGTCGCGGCGTAAATTACCTTACAAACCCGTCACAGCCAGAGCAACCCGATGGGTGCGCGCCGACGCCGATGGCATATTCCGCAGCCACATTGCACTGGGTGAAATGGTCTCCAAGCAACAAGTAATCGGTATCATTTCTGATCCAGCAGGCAGCCAAGAGGTAGAAGTGATCGCGCCTCAGAGCGGTATCCTCATCGGGCAGCAAACACTGCCCGTGGTCAATGAAGGTGATGCTATCTTTCATATTGCTTTTTTCTCACAGTCTGACGATTTGATTGAACAACACTTGGAGGGTTATCGAGACCAAGTCAAAGACGACCAAGATGATGAGTTAAAGTGGGGAATTGGTACGCTATCAACATGATCGAGTCACGAGAAACAAACCGTACTACTTGCATCGAGCAATAAGATTCATAACACTACGCGTTTTGTAGCACGGGCAGCCGCCCGTTCAATAAGAGGAACGACATCATGCTGACATGGCAAGACATCGTCGCTCGAAGTGAAAGCGGTAATCTCGCGCCGCCGTCGCGGGTTGAGAAAACAGACCAAGAGTGGCAAACACAACTCAGTGAAGAAGCCTTTCGTGTTACCCGGCAAAAAGGCACAGAGCGCGCGTTCAGCTCAGGCATGTGTACGCTCTTTGAGCCAGGGCGTTATGGGTGCACATGCTGCGGCACCTTGCTGTTTGATGCGCATGAAAAGTTTGATTCAGGTACAGGCTGGCCCTCGTTTACGCAACCGGCGCAAGATAATGCTATCGCTTATCACAAAGATGGCAGTCACGGGATGACACGGATTGAAACCACCTGTGCGACCTGTGACGCGCATCTTGGCCATGTATTTCCTGATGGTCCCCCACCATCTGGTTTACGCTTTTGTATGAATGCCGTTGCGTTGAAAAAACTCGATTAAAAAGTACCTGTCCCGCTGAAAACGCAGAGCTCTACCTCGGCTCTGCTATACTATTCATTAACCGTACTGCCGCTATCAATCACGTTTATATCCTATTGCATCGCACGACGCAGAGGTGACATGCTACTGGGGCTCTCTCTACCTTCCGCTCGCCACATTTTGTTGTGGAGCTTCATTTACGGGGCAATCGTCTGGCTGGATATGCGCTATTTATCCGCGATACTCGATGTCCACACGGTCACCTTGCTCAATATCTCCAGTGGCCTTGCGGTGGTATTATTCCGGCATCTGGGAATGGGGATGATACTCCCGCTATCCTTGCCGGCTCTCTTGGCCACGGTCTAGCCGCCATCGCCCGCATCGAGTCGCTCCATCTCGCGACAGGCATTTTTTTTGGTACATTTTTAACGCTCGCCTCGGCACTCTCCGCATGGCTATGGCAAAAATATTATCCACATTGCCTGGATACAGTGCGGGCCCTTTTTCGGTTTGTTCTCGTTGGATGCCTATTCCCCGCAATAGTAATGATGGCCATTGTCGCCATCCCGCTTTATATCGATGATCAGTTAGTTCACGGACGACTACAATTCTTGACCATTGAATTTATGATGACTTACACCACATCAACACTGCTTTGGGTCAGCTTGTACACCGCTTGGCAAAGGCTGGGGATCGACTGGTCAAAACTCAGTTGGCAAAACGTGGGCTACGTCACTGCCATTATGGCACTCACACTCATCAGTTTTTCTATATTTCCAGGCGCAATCTACATCGAGCTTGCGTTGCTGATTTATATCGCGTTCTCCGGCCATTGGCGTACGCTTCTGATTGGCCTTTGTGGCTTAATCATCGTGTCTATCTTAATGGTACCCTTCGATATGGGCGCATTCGCGATCCCTAACCTCTATGACGGCGTGTTAGCACTGCTTATTTTTATCTTTACCACCGTACTGGCCAGCATCAGTATTTCCATCCAAGTGATGGAGTATAAAAATGCCGTGGCAGCACGAGACAGCTGGCAACGAAAAGCCAGCCTAGATCCACTGACGGGCACCGTTAATCGCTACGGCCTATTGCCTGAATTAGCGATTGAATACGAGCGCGCTCGGCGAACGCAGTACACCTATACGGTCGCGGTCATTGATGTCGATAACTTCAAACAATTTAACGACACATATGGCCACTCCGCCGGCGATCGCGTCTTGCAAGATGTTGCTGCTGAGATCACACGCGCCGTTCGCCAAACCGATTTGGTGGCTCGATATGGTGGGGAAGAGTTTGTGATTATCTTTCGCAATACTGACAGTCACGATGCCTACTATGTGGCCGAGCGTATTCGCCAACGTATTGCGGCGAATACCTCACGGTTTGACAATCAGTTGCTCACCTACACGGTCAGCTGTGGCTTATCCGAAAGCCGTCCACACGATAGCCACCCTGAGCAAGTATTTGACCGTGCCGATGATCACCTCTATACCGCCAAAAGCTTGGGACGCAATCGGGTGGTGGTAGCGCCCAACACGGCGGAGTGAGCCACGCTATTCCGCAATGCCGCCCTTTGTCAACTTGGTTGGATCAAGCAGCTGCGAGAGCTTCTCTCGACCCAGCTCGGTCTCTTCTTCGGCGACATCGAGAATGGGGCGGCCTTGTTGGTATGCTTTCTTGGCAATCTCTGCCGCTTTCAAGTATCCCACAACGGGGTTAAGTGCGGTCACTAAGATAGGGTTACGAGACAGCGCGGCTTGCAGGTTATCTTCTCTCACGTTAAAGCTGCGAATCGCTTTATCAGCAAGCAGTCGGCTTGCGCCAGCGAGCAAGTTGATGCTTTGCAACACGTTCGCGGCAATCACTGGTAACATCACGTTAAGCTCAAAATTACCTGACTGACCTGCCACCGTCACTGTGGTGTCATTGCCCATCACCTGAGCTGATACCATCGCCGCCGACTCAGGGATCACTGGGTTGACCTTGCCTGGCATAATTGACGAGCCTGGCTGCAACCCTTCCAGCTCGATCTCACCGAGCCCTGCGAGTGGACCGGAGTTCATCCAGCGCAAGTCATTACTTAGCTTCATGGTTGCCACGGCGGTGGTTTTTAGCTGGCCGTGAAGCGCAACCAACGCATCTTGGCTACCAATGGCAAAGAATGGGTTCTCACTGGCAGTAAAACCCGTCTTGCTAAGCGCGGCTACCGCTTCGGCAAAACGCTCGGCAAACAATGGATGAGCATTGATCCCGGTTCCCACCGCGGTGCCACCCTGAGCCAATGCGCGTACCGATGACAGGCTTTGGGTAATTTGTACCATCGCGTGCTCGATCTGCTGAGACCAAGCCTCTAGCTCTTGGCCGATAGTAACAGGCATGGCATCCATCAAATGGGTACGACCCGTTTTCACGATGTGGCCAACTGACTGTTTCTTTTCCTGTAACGCATCACGCAGATGCGCGAGTGCAGGTAGCAGCTTTTCCTCACAGCCTAATGTGGTACTGATCTGAATGGCCGTTGGTACCGCGTCATTGCTGCTTTGGCTCATATTGACATGATCGTTAGGACTGACCGTCTCACCGGATTTCTCGGAGGCTAAGGTAGCAAGCACCTCGTTCATGTTCATATTAGAACTGGTACCAGAGCCCGTTTGAAAAACATCAACAGGAAACTGTTCAATGTGATTCCCCGCCATGATTTCTTTTGCGCTCTCACATATGGCACCGGCAATCTTACTCTCTAACAACCCTAGCGACTCATTTGCCTGTGCCGCCCCATGCTTCACCATCGCCAGCGCACGAATAAAGTCCGCTGGCATCGTCTGATCACTGATTGCAAAATTATTCACCGCACGCTGTGTTTGAGCCTGATACAGCGCCTGCTCAGGCACCTCGACATCGCCCATACTGTCTTTTTCAATACGTGTTTTTGTCATTTTGATACCTTCCTTTCACGTTACGATAATGGTTATCATTAACATATTACGCCTGATAAATGAAACGCGCTGATGCGACGGATTGAAAAACCCCGTGCTTGAACATCTGCTATGGCCTAATATGGTGCCCGCGTCACAATCAATGAGTAATAATATGCAAGATGAAACCAGTACCAGTATCGCTAACTTGATTGAAGTGGTTGAGAACCAGATCGCCGACCAAGACCCTAAAAAGGTAGCAGAAACCTTGATGCGCCTGCGTATGACCGGCTATTCACGCGACGAAGCTATCGAGTACATTGCCTGTGCGTTAATGGTTGAGATCTATGATGTTAGCCATCACAACGGGCAATTTACCCTGTCCCGCTATGAAGCCAACTTAGACACCCTGCCAGACATGCCATGGACCGATGAGATTAATTTGGATATCGGTGAGTAAACCTATCGCTCTGATGGCCGTCATCGAAAAAGCCGCTGGGCGCGGCTTTTATATTTAGAGCGGGTAGACCTTTTCAAACTCTTCAAGCACCACATCCGAGTGCTCATCAAAATGCAGGCCGTGTGTTTTAGCGTACTGGGAGAAGTAACCCCAATGCGCTTCGTGCCAACATTGGTACGAACCATCTCCCTCGCCTTCTCGTGCGGCAAATTCAGCGCTGACTTGGTTAAACGGGCAATAGCTCACCTGTGTGGTTTTGACGATGCAAACGGGTCGCTGGTGACCATTAAGGACAATCTTATAATGTCCTTTTTGCGGGATCACCGCATTTTTCTCTTCCAAAGAACTACGCAACCGGCAGTGCGCTTTCTTTTTATTCAAACTCACCAAGGTCGCGACTTCATTGGCTCTGACGGTATGGTGGCTTAACGTATCGACTACCACCATATCGTCACTTGGCCGCTGGTGAGTTGGCAGGGTCGCAAGGTACTGGTGCCAAAAGGCGTATTGTTCTTCAGTCATCTCTCTCGCCTTGTTTTCTTTTTGAATGGTTTCTTGGGCAGTTAAACGACGGTTATCTTAACGCTCTGTTTCGTTTTCGCCTATGCGCCAGCTAACGTTTCACATTTTTCTTACAACGAAATAAAGGTCGCTGACACTAACCAACCAATATAAAAAAGCGGCCAGGATGGCCGCTCAGAATAGAAGAGACGTTTAATCGCTAATAAATGGCAATAAGGCTTGGTGAAGCCGGTCAATTTCATCAATTGTGTTGTAATGCATCATACCGATGCGGATCACACCGCCTTTATCTAAGATATCAAGCTGCTCACACAAGCCTTGGGCGTAGAAGTGTCCATTCCAGACACACAAATTTTGCTCGCCAAGTGCTTGAGCAACCTCAGCAGGTTCTGCTCCCTCTATGCGGATCGCAAACGTTGGCGTGCGTTTATCGAGCTGATTATCGTCGGTAATACCATAAATACGTACTTTGGGATAAGCGCGCATCAACTGGATAAAATGTGCTGACAGTGCTTGCTCATGCGCTTGATACTGCGCATAGCTTGCCGCTAGCCTTTCTCGTAGTGACGACGTCGGATCACCCCATTGTGCGAGATACTCGACTGCGGCGATAAACCCCGCGATGGCCTCAAAGCTTTGGGTGCCTGTTTCAAATCGGCCGGGGCCTTGATTAGTCGCAGGTTCCACTTTGTAAGGTTTTAACGTCTGTACCCACTCAGGCGCGACATAGACAAAACCAACATGGGGTCCAAAAAACTTATACGCCGAACAGGCAAGGAAATCGCACCCGAGTGCTTGCACATCTACTAAGTGATGGGGCGCATAATGCACCGCATCCACAAACACTTTGGCGCCCACTTGTTTCGCCATCTCTACCACTTTTTCCACATCCACCAGACTGCCTGTGGTGTTAGAGGCGAGTGTCACCGCAATCAACTTAGTTTTGTCGGTTACTAGGCTGGCAAGGTGGGTCATATCGATAGAATACGTCGACTCATCAACACGTACCTGTTTCACGATCGCGCCTTTGTCGTGCGCCGCTTGTTGCCAGCTAGATACATTTGAATAGTGATCGAGTGCCGAAACAATCACTTCATCTCCCGCCTGCCAGTCGCGACTGATCGCCCGACTCAAAGAGAAGGTCAAGGTGGTCATATTCGGACCGAATACCATGCTTTCTGACGATGCGGCATTCACAAAGGTGGCTGCCACATCACGTGCGCGCTGCATAAGCTCGGTGGTATAACGACCAGAGAAAAACTGGCCGCCCAGATTGGCATTGTAGTGCCCTAAATAATCCACCATAGCGTCAAGCACCGCGCGGGGCACTTGCGCGCCCCCAGGCCCATCGAAAAATGCGACGGGTTTGCCTTCAATGATTTGCGCGAGTGCGGGAAAGTGGCCCCGAACAGCATGGGGTGAAAAACCTGCCGGTGTCATCGTTACTTCCTTGTTGCTGTGAGTACAAATACATCCATCGTGCCCGGTTTCTGGTTATCCACGGGCGTAATCGGCTCAGCGTAATGCCATAGTGTACGGTCATCAAGTGCCGCCATTTGTCCCGGTTCCAGCGGCAGGCTAAACAGCGGTGCGCTGGTTTTATGACTAAATACCTGAAAGTCACCGCCCTCAATATTATCGCGGCCAATACTGACAATGGCGATATGATCAAAGCCGTCTTGGTGAACGCCTTCTGGGGCGACTTGCACCGACTGATTATCCGCCTGAATACGAATTTGGTGGATTTCAATATCGTTATCGTCACTTAATTGATACACATCGCGGAACGTGCGACACATGGCATGAAAGCCGGGCTTTTGCACGGTTTCTGATTCAATATCTTCAAATGTTCTCGCTACGTCACCTTGGAACTCGTTAATGTCCGAGGTTTGCATAAACGGTCGCGGTGGTAGCTTTTCGACGCCCCCATTGAAAACATGAACCACCGAGTAACGGCGAAGTCGATAGCCGCCATCAGCATGTGAAGTGCCTGGAAGATTACCAAACGAGGGTTGAAGCTGCTTGATGTGATTATCGTCCAGTTGATTGAGCTGCATGAGTAGTGAAGACGTATTCATGGCTTTCTCCTTTTATCTGTACCGACGCACGCATTGATGCCAGGGCCGTTGCCAGATACAAGATTAACAAATGCGTTACATGTTATATTTAACTAAATCCCCTGTTATTTCCAGTTTCAACCCTAGATTTGTCGACCATAAAAACATCAATCAGAATTATCCGCTATTGATAACCCTTAAGCTATTGAAAACCTCCAACCCGAAAGTTAACAAATATTAAACATCAGCATTAATCACCAACATAAAAACTATTAGCAACATTTTAAATCACCACCTCGCCACTTTTCTGTCACGAAAAGTTGCCATGAGTGATAAAACAGGATGTTATAGATAAGGTTCCGCCCTTTTGTGGCTGTGTCTATCCGTTTATCGCAACCGTCTGAACTCACAATTCGCGCTATACTGTTAAGACACGCTCTGCAGCTTGGGGGAAATAATATGGCTCGTCTTGCCATTCAGTGTTCATGTGGGCAGATGACAGGAGAGATCATTGACGCACAACAAAGCCAACGCTGTGTGTGCTTTTGCAGTGATTGTCAGACCTATGCGCAAACACTGGGCTACCACACTGAACTCGAGCCAGGCGGCGGCACAGAAGTGCTACAAATTACGCCAGCGCAGCTCCGTATTTATCGCGGCCGAGATCAATTAACCTGTTTAAGGTTGGGCGAGCGAGGCCTATACCGCTGGTATACTCGTTGTTGCCAAACGCCTATCGCCAATACGATTAATGCCGATATTCCTTTTGTTGGCGTGGTGAGTGCTTGCTATCACATTGAAGGAGATAATGAAGAAGAGATCGGCCCGGTTCGCTGGTATGTGCAAGGCCAAGATGCTCGCTCAACGCCTACAGTAAACAAGGTTCACGCACGATTTCCATTGCGCCTGATGGTTATCACTGCCGTAAAGGGCTTGTGGGCACGACTACTAGGCAAACATCGCCCCAATGTCTTTTTTGACCGTGAAGGACGTCCGCGAGGGCTTGTCCATCATGTCGGGCAATCAACACCATCACCGAGAGGAAGACAGTCCCTACCCTGACGCAGTAAGGTACAGCCGATGGAAGTGATTGGAAATACCGTGATAACGATGCTTTAACTTCATCAAAACCCCATTTACAATAGTGCGGTAAAATCAAGCAATCCCCCGAGCGAGGCGACGGCCTTCGAGGTAAGGTCGCCTCTCTTATTCACAATAACGGACAAGGGGAGGCATCCGTGAGCAACCCATCTCAACATCCAGATAGTTTCAATACCCGACGAACCCTACACGTCAATGGTGAAACCTACGACTACTACCGATTGGACGCACTGTCTGAGACGTTCAACATTCATCGATTACCTTACTGCCTAAAAGTCCTGCTAGAGAACTTACTACGCAAAGAAGATGGTAAGAATGTTTCTGCCGATGACATTCGCACACTTTGCCAGTGGCAAGCTGATAAAGCAGGACAAGATCAGGTGAACTTCACCCCCGCTCGCGTCGTACTTCAAGACTTCACCGGCGTACCTGCCGTGGTGGATCTAGCAGCCATGCGTGCCGCGATGCGAGAGCTTAAAGGTGACCCAGCTAAAATCAACCCGCTTGGTGCGGTTGATCTTGTCATTGACCACTCAGTGATGGTCGATGATTATGGCAACCCTGATTCCTTGCAGAAAAACACTGAGATTGAGTTCGAGCGCAACAGCGAGCGCTACCAATTTTTGCGCTGGGGTCAACAAGCCTTCTCCAATTTCCGCGTCGTACCACCTGGCACTGGGATCGTACACCAAGTGAACCTCGAGTTTTTAGCACCCGGTGTATTGGTGGAAGAGCACGGCGACAACAAGTTAGCCATGCCAGACACGCTCGTGGGCACTGACTCGCACACCACCATGATTAACGGCTTGGGTGTGCTGGGTTGGGGGGTAGGCGGTATCGAAGCGGAAGCGGCGATGCTCGGCCAGCCTATTACCATGCTAATTCCTGAAGTGGTCGGTTTTGAGCTCAAAGGTGAGCTGCCTGCGTCTGCCACGGCAACAGATCTCGTACTTACCGTCACCCAAATGCTACGTGAGCGCGGCGTGGTGGGTAAATTTGTTGAGTTTTATGGCCCGGGCCTCGCTAAATTGCCGCTGGCTGACCGCGCAACCATTGCCAATATGGCGCCAGAGTATGGTGCAACCTGTGGCATCTTCCCGATTGATGAAGAAACGCTTAGCTACATGCGCCTGACAGGACGCACCGATGAGCAAATCACGCTGGTCGAAACCTACGCTAAAGCACAAGGCTTGTGGCGTGATGACGATGCACCCGTTGCTGATTATAGTGACACGCTCCATCTCGATCTGGGTGATGTGGTACCAAGCCTGGCGGGTCCCAAACGTCCACAGGATAGAATTGCATTAACCGATGCCAAAACCCAATTCGATCAGCTGTTGGAAAAAGAACAAGCGGCAGCAAATAACTTGATCGCCAGTTTTGCCAGTGAAGGTGGACAAACTGCGGTCGATAATCCCAGTGTGCGCGAACAAGGTGATACTCAAGTTAAGTATAAGGGAGAGACGTTTACGCTTGAAAACGGCGCCGTCGTCATCGCGGCAATCACTTCCTGCACCAACACCTCAAACCCGGCCGTACTTGTTGCCGCTGGGCTGGTGGCAAAAAAAGCACGCGAGCTTGGCTTAAAAACAAAACCGTGGGTGAAAACCTCGCTTGCGCCAGGATCACAAGTTGTCCCTGCCTATTTAGAGAATGTGGGGTTACTCGAGCCTCTGGCTGAGCTTGGCTTTAACATCGTCGGCTTTGGCTGCACTACCTGTATTGGTAACTCAGGGCCATTACCAGAGCCTATCACTGAAGCCATTCGCGCCGGCGACTTATTGGTGACTAGCGTACTGTCCGGTAACCGTAACTTTGAAGGCCGTATTCACCAAGATGTGAAAGCCAACTATTTAGCCTCACCACCACTTGTCGTGGCCTACGCACTGGCAGGTAATATGAATGTGGATGTCCTTAAGGAGCCATTAGGACAAGATGAAAGCGGCAAGCCGGTCTACCTCAGAGACATCTGGCCAACGCCACAGGAAGTCGCGCAAACCATCCAATCAGCGATGACGGAGGGGCTGTACCAAGACAAATATTCGGATGTATTTGCCGGTACAGACGCTTGGCGGAAACTGCCAGTCCCTGAAGATGAGATTTACTCATGGCCTGACTCCACCTACGTTAAAAAACCAACGTACTTTGATGGCATGACCATGGCGCTCCCCGAGATGAAACCCATCAAGGGCGCACGCTGTGTGGTGAAAGTGGGCGACTCTATTACGACTGACCATATCTCACCTGCAGGGGCGATTAAACCGGATAGTCCAGCGGGCGAGTATTTGAAATCCAAAGGGGTTGAGCCGAAAGATTTCAACAGCTATGGCTCCCGCCGTGGTAACCACGAAGTCATGGTGCGCGGCACCTTTGCCAACGTGCGTTTAAAAAACCATATGGCACCGGGCACCGAGGGCGGCATGACGACCTATTTGCCCACCAATGAGCAAATGAGCATCTATGAGGCGGCCCAACGCTATCAACAAGATGGCACCCCATTGGTGGTCTTGGCCGGCAAAGAGTACGGGACAGGGTCGAGCCGTGACTGGGCAGCCAAAGGCACTAACCTGCTGGGGATTAAAGCAGTCATTGCTGAAAGCTTTGAACGTATTCACCGCTCTAACTTAGTGGGCTTTGGTGTGTTGCCGTTACAATTTAAAGACGGCGATTCCGTCGAGTCACTCGAGTTGGATGGCACGGAAACGTTCGATTTTGAGGAGATCAGCGGCGAACCCTCTACCCTCAAGGTGCGTGCGGTTCGGGATGATAAAACCATTGAGTTTGACGTCAACGTCCGCATCGACACCGCCGTCGAGTGGGATTACTACCGCCACGGCGGCATTCTCCACTATGTGCTGCGCCAACTCGCCAGCTAATATTGGCATCGATACCACAAAGGCCCCGCGGGGCCTTTTTTATTGCTTCGCCATCATGGTTTCAAACGCGTCGATCACCTGCTGAGTGCCAATGGTGGCCATCACATGATCGCCTTTCACCCGCGTGCTCCATGCTAATTGCTCAACGGGCTTGCCATGTTGCTGTTCAGCAAAGGTTTCATAAACACTGACCACATCCTCAAGATTGTTGTAAGGGCCGGTCCGCTTCGGGTTGCTATGGCCATAAAGGCCTAAGACAGGCGTGCCTTGGGTGGTCGCCATGTGCGCGGGGCCAGAATCGGGGGCCAGCACCGCATCGGCGCGTGCGAGCACCGCAGCCAATTGCTTAAGGCTTGTTTGTCCCACCAAGTTAACCAGTGGCGCGTTAGCGGCGGCAATAATGCGCGCAGCCAGCGTTTTTTCACGCGCAGCCGGTGAACCACAGAGTACCATCTGATAACCTTTACCGACCGCGTAGTCGGCAAATTCGGCATAACGCTCTGGTAGCCAGTTGCGCTCATCTTTGCTCGCGGCGGGACTGATCACGATAGTAGGCTTATCACCGAGTTGCGCTTCAGCAAAGGCATGATCGTCTTCAGAAAGTGGTAAATTCCACTGCGGCGGCGTAACCGGCACGCCCAAATATTGAGTGAAGGCGAAAAAGCTATCTAACACATGGCAAGATTGGGTATCGAGGATCCGTTTATTGGTAAACAGCCACTGTCCCTCTTTCGCTCGGTGGCGATGAAACCCCACTCGATAGCGCGCGCCGATCCCCACAGTCAATAAGCTAGCGCGAAAAGCAAGCTGCATATGCACTAACGCATCAAACCGGCGCCCTTTCAGCTGCCGCCAGACGTGACGCATACCTGCCAAGCCCGCTTTTTTATCGAACACCACCAGCTCCACCCCTTCCAGCCCGGCTAAAAGCTGGGCTTCGATTTTACCAACCACCCAAGTGATCTGCGTCTGCGGCCAATGACGCTGCACGGCTTGGATCGCCGCGACCGCGTGACAGACATCGCCAATCGCAGATAGGCGCAAAAAACACAGGGAGCGTGGGGCGTGGGTAAACAGAGGCATAACAAATTCCAATTAAGTTATCGCGCCGATTATGCAGTTGGCTCGGTTAAATGTAAAATGCCACCCTATCGATCAAATTGTTACGAGAATGTATTTATGGGCGCTAATACATCCCCCTCAGAAAAGCCGCGAGGGCTGATACGTATCATTAAAGCCACTGGCTATTCTTGGGCTGGATTAAAAGCGGCATATCACCATGAAGCGGCGATCCGTCAAGAAGTTGTATTATTGGCAGCGGCGTTAGCCGTATTACTTTGGCTGCAATTACCGTTGACTGATTCTCTGATAATGTTCAGTGTCATTGTGTTAGTCATCATCGTCGAGCTGCTTAACTCCGCCATTGAAGCCGTGGTCGACAGAGTGGGTGAAGAGCGCCATGAGCTCAGCGGCAGAGCAAAGGACATCGGCTCTGCGGCGGTGTTTGTCAGTTTGCTTTTAGCAGGTGTAGTCTGGCTTACCATCTTATGGCATCACTTTGGTGTCCAATTGATTCAATAACACACGTCGTCATACAACCCGGCAACGCGTCCATTATGTTGCCGATTGATTAACTTAACTGTGATGAGAAATCATGTCTTTTAAATCGCGACTTCAAACACACAGCTGGTTCATCGCCATTAACGCCCTTGTGTTAATGGCAATAGCCAGCCGCTACTTTGCGTTTCTACCTAGCTTTCCCACTGAGCCACTTGGCATCACCTTTATCGTGGTCAGTACCTTTAGCCAAATGGCCTTACTTGCCGCCATTGTTGGCTTGATAACACTGCCACTGCTATTGCTGCCAACCAAGGTGCGCCAACCGTTGCTCGCCTTGATTGCCTCGGTGGGTGTGATCACGCTTTTCATCGATACCATCGTGTTTGCCCAGTACCGATTCCATATTAATGCCATGGTGTTAGATCTGATCCTCGCTGGGCAGATTGTCAGCTTCCCGCTGATCACTTGGCTGATGGTGATAGGTGGCGTGATTGCCTGCCTCGCCGCGCAATGGGCGCTACTGGCTGCGTTGTCGCGGACACGGTTTTCCCACCAGCACAAAGTCGGCAAAAAGTTTGCGCTGCTCACGTTTCTCACCTTGCTCGCCACCCACGGGATTCATATCTGGGCTGCGGCCTATGCGTACCAACCCGTGACAACGGTAAAACGTTATTTGCCACTTTTCTATCCAGCCACCGCCAACAGTATGATGCGCAAAAACGGCTGGATTGATGAACAAGCTCTAGCGCGCCAAAAGGCGATGGATGTAGATCGCGAAGCCGACCTTAACTACCCGCTTTCACCCTTAGAAACCATCCATGTTGAACAACCGGTGAATATCATGTTTCTGGTGGTTGACTCATGGCGCGCGGATACCTTCAACGCCGACAACACCCCTCACCTTTGGGCACTGGCACAAAATGGCCGTACCTATTCACATCACCTTGCGACGGGGAACGCCACCCGTACCGGCATTTTTGGCCTGTTTTATGGCATGCCTGGCACCTATTGGCACAGTTTTCTTGCCAATCAGCAATCACCGGTACTGATAGACCGCCTGCAGGCGCTCGATTATCAATTGGGTATATTTACCGCCGCGCAATTGGAAAAGCCGGAATTCAACCAAACCGTGTTTGCCAAGGTGTCCGATTTACGTAACGGCTCTGAGGGCGACTCTCCCGCCGAGCTAGACGCAGATCTAACCCAAGATTGGATCCGTTGGCACCAAAAGCGTGACCCCAATCGTCCCACTTTCTCGTTTTTGTTTTACGATGCGCCACATGGCTATGATTTTCCTGCGAACTTTACGCCCAAGTATCAGCCGATGTTGGACGAAGTTAACTATCTCAAGCTAAATAACGAGACAGATCCGACGCCGTTTTTCAATCGCTACAAGACCAGCGTGCGTTACGTTGATAGTTTGGTAGCCCAAGTGGTTGAAGAGCTGAAACAAAGCGGGGAGTTCGACAATACTCTGCTGGTTCTCACTGGCGATCACGGCCAAGAAATGAATGATAACCAGCTGAATTATTGGGGTCATAACAGTAACTTTACTGACCCACAAATTCACGTGCCGTTCGCGCTGATAGGCCCCGGCATCGAGGCAAAACAGGTCGATACCGGCAAACAACTCACCAGCCACCAAGATGTCGCGCCCACCCTGATGAAGCACTATTTAGGCGTAACGTCCGATCCAGCCAGCTACGCAATTGGTCATGACTTACTTGCGCCAAATCCCGGCCAAGATTGGGTGTTATCGTCAAACTACAGCGGCTATGCGTTAGTCACCGACGACACTATTTTAGAAGTGGGTGCAGGAGGGCAATATCAATACATGGATAACACCAACCGACCCATAGAAAACGCGTCACCTGACTTTGCGCAAATGGAAAAAGCCCTCGAGCAAATCAGCCGTTTCCGCTAGTCCGTCGCTTGCACGTTAAAGCCTATCCGTTTATGAGCCTCTGTCTTCCAGAGGCTCATCTATCCATTTTCTGCAGGCTAGATCCAGTCAAAAAACTGCACAAACTCCTGCCATTGCGCCGATGCATCCGCCAGCCGCGCTGGATAAAAGCGCACGGCCTGACCGGGTGGCGTTTGCGCCAACATGCTCAAGCTGGCACGGGCTAAACAGCCAAGCTTAGGATAACCACCGAGTGTTTGCCGATCGTTGAGCAACACAATCGGCTGACCATCCGGGGGCACTTGCACGGCCCCGAGCGCAATGCCTTCGGAAACAATGCCCGGTTGCTTGCTCACGACGCTCGGTCCATTGAGCCGCACGCCCATACGATCACTGTGCTGATCGACTGTATATTCGCCCTCAAAAAACGCCGTTAGCGCCTCGGAGCTGAAGCTATCAAATTGATACCCCGGCACAAGCGCCAGTGGGGTCAGGGCATTGTAGTCAGGAATAAAACGGGTCGGCACACCACGCACCCTCGGCAACAGCGCATGCGGTCGGCAAGGCAACACCTCTCCTTTCGCGAGTGCCATGCCTCCCGACTGTTCACCTAATCCGGAATGCAGGCCGCCGAGTTGATTGCGCATCACCGTCGCGGCACTGCCAAATGCGCCATCGACCGCCAACCCGCCACGCACCGCGAGATAGGCCCGCAAACCACGGCGCGCGTAGCGTAAACTCAGTTCATCACCCGTATTTAGCGCTAACGTCTGCCACATACCTACGCGCTGACCATTGATACAAGGTTGCATGTCTGCGCCGGTGATAGCGATCGAAATGGCATGGTCAGCACGAAAACGTGCCTGACCCATGGTTATTTCGACAAGCGGTGTATTCGCGGGGTTATCGAGTAAATAATTCGCCCAAGCAAAAGCGTGGCAATCGACCGGCCCGCCTTGGCTTAAGCCAAGCTGGCCCACCCCATAGCGCCCTGTGTCTTGCACCAAGCTCAATACGCCGGGGTCGAGCACCGTTAATCCTGCCACCATTGACCTCCTACCGCGCGGTAATCAGACTCTGACATTGGCTCAAAACGGACGGTATCACCTACATCAAACGGCATCATGGGCGATTGACGGGGATTGAATAGCACCTTGGGACAGTTGCCAATAATTTGCCAGCCTGCGGGCGACGCCGCCGGATACACCGCGGTTTGCTGTTGTGCAATGCCCACACTGCCGGCGGGGATCTGATGGCGAGGCGTGGTATGCCGCGGCATGGCTATCGTCTCATCCACCGACGCAAGAAAGGCAAAGCCGGGCGCGAAACCAATCGCACAGACGGTGTAAGTTTGTTGGCTGTGTCGCGCAATCACCTCTTGCTCACTCACGCCAGCAAACTCGGCGACCGCAGCTAAATCGGGCCCAACCGAAGGGTGATAATACACCGGCAATGTCACGTGTTTTCCGCCCACGGCGTCGTCGGTGACTCGCAGTGATTCGCCTTGGTCCATCACCCACGTTTTCAACTTTTCTGGCGGAAGCAAGTGAACATTCACTTCTACTAGAACGCTGGTGTAGGCGGGAATTAACTCAACCACACCACGGCCAAAGTGTTGGCGGATTCGCTCACACAGCGCAGATAACTGTGGGACTAAGGCAAGATCGATTGTATTGCCCAACCGGATCATTACCGTGGTTTCACTGACCTGCTCAACCTTGAGTGTCATGGTGTTAAGGCCTTTCTAAGTTGTTTTATCGCCTCCACCGATTGTGGGTTATCGCCATGCACACACACCGTATCCGGCGATAGGGTGAGCGTTTGCCCCTCAAGGGTTGTCACCGTGCCATGTTGAGATAGCTGCAACACTTGCGCAATCATCGCGTTAGCGTCATCTAACACCGCGCCCGGTTGACCGCGCGGCGCTAATTGCCCTGACGCCAGATAGGCTCTATCAGCAAAGGCCTCAAAAATCAGCGGCACACCGACTTGTTGGGCAAGCTGGCGATGCTGACGGTTATCCGGCAGTGCCAGCACCATTAATGGTGTATTGGGCAGCGTATCAGCCACCGCAACCAACACCGCTTCAAAGCAATCATTGTCCACCATCATGGTGTTATACAGCGCACCATGGGGCTTCACATAATCAAGGCTCGCATTAAAGCGTGCACAGATCCCTTGTAGCGCACCGATTTGATAGCGAACGAGGTGACTAATTTGTGCTGGGGTATGATCAATATGACGACGGCCAAAGCCCTGCTTATCGGCGTAACCGGGATGAGCACCAATACTCACATTGTGCTTTACTGCAAGTGCCACCGTGGCCGCCATTACATCAGGATCTGAGGCATGAAAACCACACGCGATATTGGCCATATCAATCCACGGCATTAGCGCGCTATCCACCCCCATCGTCCACGCACCAAAGCTTTCACCCATGTCTGCGTTTAGTTTCATCACTCCCTCGATTTCACTGACTTTGCTTTACCTTACGGCTTTTTAACCCGTGGATAAACCACCACAACTCGGACTCATGATCACCCACCCCCGTAGCACTTACTATCTATAAAAGAACAGATTTAGCCTAGAAAAACAGGCAAAGATAGAATGCGCCACCAAATCAAAGGTTATTATTAAGAGGTCAGAAGAGTGAGTATCTACCTAACAAATTAACCATTAATTTTCGACTAATCAAATGTTTAACAAAAAACACAGCTGTATATTTATGTAGACAGGAATAATAGATTGCAGGATGTTTCCCAATCCACATCAAATAAAAGGGCTTTTTGCGCGGCAAATGGAAAAAATGTCTTCCATACTTTAGCGAAATCGAAACCACAATTAACACAAGGTATCCGGTATGTTGAAGTTAATGCTGCGCGGAAAGCTCTTAGTGCTTGCCATCGTACCTTTGGTATTATCCATTCTCGTTACGTTGTTTATCACTACCTATTACGAGCGAGAGCTGGTCGAAGAGAACATTGCCACTTTTCGAACCAAATTAATTGATGAGCGAAAAATGCAACTGCGGGAAGCGACTGAAATTGCCGCGACTGTAGTAAAAAACGCACAGCAAGCGGGCGGCGATGCTACGCAAAATGTCAAAGACGCACTTCGCGAAGTG
Source organism: Salinivibrio sp. PR6 (assembly GCF_001995955.1). Lineage (NCBI taxonomy): Bacteria > Pseudomonadati > Pseudomonadota > Gammaproteobacteria > Vibrionales > Vibrionaceae > Salinivibrio > Salinivibrio sp. PR6. The sequence continues at coordinate 29,909 of NZ_MUFA01000020.1, forward strand.
ACCTTTGGTAAGGCTGGCTACTTTTACATCTACGATAAACAAGGCAACAACGTATTCCATGCCTTAAAGCCAGAGCTAGAAGGCCGGTCCTTGATCAATCTTACTGATCCCAAGGGCAACAAAATTATCGTGGGTCTGCTCGAAGCGGCGCAAAGCGGTGATGGCACCTTCACCTACCTCTATCAAAAACCGGGTACCGATGAACTGATCGAAAAGATTGGCTATGCCGATATGGTCAATAACGGCCAGTGGATGTTGGGTACTGGGGCGTACATTGATGATATTGAGGCGCGCGTTACCGATTTCCGTGAAAATGCAGAGGAAGCATTAGCGGCACAAACTGCGCGCATGGTCATTGCGGGTATTCTTATTTTGATCATTACGTTCGTTGCCGTCGCCTTTGTTGCCCAACGGATGTCAATACCGGTGAAAGACATGCTGGACAACCTCAATGATATTGCCGACGGTGATGGCGACCTGACCCAGCGCCTGAAAATTAAAGGCAGTGACGAAATTGCTCAGCTTGGGGATGCATTCAACCGCTTTATCGATAAGCTGCAAACCACCATCCGCAGCGTGGTGGATGTCACGGAAAAAGTGAGCCACACCGCACGCACGATTGACGAGCAAACCCAGATGGTTGCCACGCAATTACAGACTCACGATAACGAGACCGAGCAAGTGGTCACCGCTGTTACCCAGATGAGCTCAGCCGCGCAAGAGGTGTCACAGAACGCCACCCAAGTGGCTGATGCCACTGGTGCAGCTACTGACGACGCGCGTCACGCCCAAGAGAAAGTTCAGTTCTCGATCACCTCGATGCAAGCGCTGGTCGAGCAAATGAATACCTCGAGTACACATGTGGATTCGCTGAATGAGCAGTCCCATAAAATTACTGGTGTGCTTTCTGTGATTGGCGATATTGCTGAACAAACCAACTTGCTGGCACTTAACGCTGCCATTGAGGCCGCACGTGCAGGCGAACAGGGTCGCGGCTTTGCCGTGGTCGCTGACGAAGTGAGAACCCTCGCAAGCCGTACGCAAAAGAGCACTCACGAAATTCGCGAAATGCTGGATGAACTTCAGTCATACGTCAATCAGGCTGTTGAGGGGATGAAGCAAAGCAACGATACCTGCCAGCAAACCTCGGAGGCATCCAACGAAATTGGTAGCGGCATTGATTCAGTAAGTAATGCAATCACACAAATCAATGACATGACCAGCTACATTGCCTCGGCTGCCTCGGAGCAAACCACGGTGACCGAAGACATTCACCGTAATCTGGTATCGATTCGCGACATTGTGAGCCAACTACTCAACGCCAGTAATGACTCGGCACAAGCGGCGACTGACTTAAATCAGACAGGCGAAGAGCTCAAACGTCTGGTGAGCCAATTCAAAGTTTGATTCGTCAAACCAAACGAAAAAGGCGCTGATATTTCAGCGCCTTTTTGCTGCTGGACAATCGGCTTACCGTTCCACCTCAGGCAAGGCGCGCGCCATCAATGCCCCCAGCAAGCCAAGCGCCGATAACACCGCAATCACCACCATCAACCCCCACTGGCTCAACCATGCCGTGACGCCGCCCATGAATAAGAGCATGAAGCCAATCAAAGTATTGCTAACTGAGACATAATCGGTGCGCTGATTGCCCTCAGCCATATTCACGATGTAGGTTTTACGGCCAAGGCGTACACCCTCGTGAGCAATGGTCAGGACAAAATAGACGCCAGGCAGTACCCACGCCAAAGAAAACAGCGCGGGATACCAATGACTGATACTCACGACCACCAGCCCCAGTAACGCCGTCACCACGGCAGCCATTATCATCACTTGGCGACTAGATCGATCGGCAAATAGCCCCCAAAAAGGAGCCGACAACAAACTTGCAATACCGCTAATGGCGACAAAGCTTGCGGTGGTGATCGCCAGCGCTTGGCTATGCTGACTGGCTAACAGCACATAATAGGGCGCGGATAGGGCCGAACAGAGTAACAGTGAACGGGTGATCACAAAGTGGCGTAGACGTCTATCATCCACCAACAAGCGCAGTTTAGAAAGCGCATGCGTGAGCGCATTGGCACCGCCTTCTGTGGCCCCTTCGTATTCATCAACTTGGCTGTAAACCGCTGCGGCAATCCACCAAAGTACTGCGCCGAACGCCAACAGCGCGCAATAGACCCACACATGCTGCTGATCCGAGACACTGAATAATCCGACACCGGCGGCAATCGTCACCGCCCCCGCCAAGCTTGACGACCACCCGTTCAGGCGCCCTCGTTGCGGCTTAGGGATGGTTTTCCCTAACACATCTTTCGAGGCGACCGAGCACAAGCCTCGCGCCAAACTAAATACCACCAGCAAGCCGATAATGCTCCAGCCGGCTACTTGACCGGTTAAAAGTAACGCAGCGATCGCCATGGCTAGGATACACGCCCCTTGAATGACAGAGCCCGCCACCCATGCCCACTTACGTACCGCAAATTGGCGGACATAACCGGCGATACCCAACTGAGGCACTAACGAGCCCGCCTCTCGTATGGGCACCAATAAGCCAATTAACGACAAGGGAGCACCAACCGCGGTGAGCAGCGCTGGCAAGACAATTTTCGGGTTAGATACCGCGTCGCCAATTTTGGTGAGTCCTTGGCTAACGATGATGCGGAAAAAATTGCCCGGAACCTCACGGCACGCACTGCCATCAATGTCTTTACAGGCACGCGCATCTTCTTCATTAAAAAGTTTTTGGTGTAAGTCATCCGCTAATTTGTGCACACTTTCTCCCAGTCTTTTCTTTTTGTTTTTATTCTGCCCTTATTGGCAAGGCACGGCAAAATCAACGTGATAATGTTCATCATGGCGAACCCAAGACCGCCGCGTTGAAAACTGAATATGTTGCTTTAAATACTGCCCATACCGGGTATCGTACCGGCGATTAATTAGCATGGTTTGCCTGCCAGCTGGGCTTCGATATCGCGTATAAGACATGCGTTGCGAGCGGATGATCTGCTGCCAAATGAGGATGCAAAAAGGTAAAGGGAGCAGCCGGCGTCATCCCGAGTTTTTTCATCACTGCTTGTGAGGGCAGGTTACTCTCGGTGGTAAACGCATAAATCGCCGGAAGCTCAACGTCCTCAAAGCCGATGGCGAGTGCTTTTTGTGCCGCTTCAGTGGCATAGCCTTTTCCCCAATGTGGCGACGCTAAACGCCAGCCAATTTCAACAAACGGCTGATGGCCGAGATCGAAGGTGGGACGGTTTAACCCCACAAAGCCAATGAATTCCCGTGTTTCCGTCAGTTCTACCGCCCAAAATCCGAACCCATTATCCGCCAGTTTGGATTGAATATGCGCCGCCATTGCATCGCTTTGGGCGCGTGAAAACACACTGGGAAAATAGCGCATGACATCGGGGTCTTGATTGAGTGCCGCAAAAGGGGTCAAATCGGACACTTGCCATGCGCGCAGCGTCAATCGCTTCGTTGAGTACATCACCAATACCATCCCTCGTTAACGATCACACTACACACCGCCGAGCCCGTTACTGTAAGTCTTTATGACGCAAGCGCGTGAGCCAATATTCACGATAGCGAAAATAGCAATAGGTCGAGGCGAACAAGAAAAACAAATACGAAAGCGAAAAGACCAAAGGCGAGGTGATCAACGCATGTTTTAACCCGAGCAGTACACCCGCCGCCGTCACCGCAATCTTAGCGACTACCCCGAGCAACAACAAAAACAGTGCAAACTGGGGGTAATGACTGCTACGAAACGTGATCCAATAGCAAGCACCCACCGCTGTACTGGCGACGCCCAGCCCAAGAAGATAAGAATGGAAGTGCTCACCCGCCAACAAACCACCAAGAATGCTAAGCACGATAATCACAATAAACGTCATGAGTTCCCACCTTTTTTCTCAGTATGGCACTGATGCAAACCGCCAAGGAGACGCCTATTAAGAGAGTACGATCTTGCTCGCAGGCTCTATGCACGCGGTTGAAATTGACGGCTGGACGTTTGCTGTCAAAGCACCATAGCGGTGATTAAGGGCGTCGACAGTGACGATTTGCCCTTGCCGGCGAATACTCACTTTAGTGCCCAAATCCACGCCCGTGAAACGCATCTGCTCATCGCCGCCACTCAAAAAGTGGAAGCGGTCAATCGCCAAATCAACGAGCCGAAAGTCTCGGCGACGACAGCTCAATCGCGCCACCCAGCTTTTCGCCGATAAGACTTGCGTGGGAGACAAGGCGCGCACTGCAAACTGCCAGCCTTCACTCTCACCATAAAAATCCATCGGAAAATGCCGCTTAAATTTCTTCTTATCGTAGTAAGATTTCATTGCATTGTTATCATTTTGTTCGCCATTGACTGGCACTCTAGTCTACATAACTATGATGCCGTATATGCTTTCTCTTGCCCAATAAAATTTACGTGTCAAACAGCGGCTATCTGAACGAATTACAGACAATGATAAACCTACCGCAATCAAGCGTATACATATGCGCTATCCTTAACAGAGGTGGCCAATGGAGAGGACCCTTCCCTACATGTGTAGAAGACTGATTTTGTGGTGTGTTGTTTCTATATACATGATGTTCAGTGCGCACGTTCATGCTGAACAGGCTCAGCCCCGTGTACTATTTGTTAATCCCGGTTATGCAACGGAAAGCTTCTGGCAGGACGTAGATGAATATGCCAATAGCGCTGCCTCAGCATTAAATATTGACCTAACGATTCGCCACGCCGATCGCAATCATTTTGCCGTGCGTCAAATACTCGCCGCAACGTTGAGTAAACCGACCCACCCTGATTACATTATCATCGTGAATGAAAAGCTGGCGGCCAAAAACCTACTTCCTATACTGAGAAAGTATCCTATTTATGTACAACTGATCTTGAATGATGTCGATCAGCAGACCAAAACCAAGCTCTTCCAAGACCCACATTGGCAACAATACTTACTGCCGAGCATTATTCCCAACAATCATTCGATAGGCTATGCGATCGCCGAAGCCATGGTGCAAGCAGGCGATAATGCGCCCGGCGAAGCCGTCATGATTTCAGGTGATCTTACCACCCCCGCATCCGTCCAACGCGAAGCGGGCGGCAAGCGCTTTTTCGTTGAACGCTCAGACATTACCTTACATCAAGTTGTTCATGGTCAGTGGAATGAGTCCATCAGCCAAGAGCAAATGCATACCTTGTTACAACGCTACCCAAATGTGCGCTACGTGTGGACGGCTAACGATCATATGGCGTTTGGCGCGATGAAAGCCGCGCGGCAAGCAGGAAAAACGCCCGGTGATGACATCTATTTTGCCACGGTCAATACCTCCGAGCGCGTGCTCTCTTTGCGAGAAAAAGGCGACATTTCAGCCCTTGGGGGCGGGCACTTTAAAGCCGCTGGCCTTGCATTGAGCCGCATTTACGCTCACGATAAAGGTTGGCCGTTACCACCGCAATGCGCTGGACAGTTGTTTCACTTAATTGAACCTGGCTCCGCTTTTTTCGTACAGTTACGCGAGCAGGCGTGGGATCAAATCTCGTTTTTGAACATGGCGAAAGGGATTGAAAGCCATTGTCATTCAACCACAACTCAAATGGATAACTAAGTGATAAAACGCGATGTAAACTTACGCGGTCTTCAAGCGCGCGTCGCTTTCGTTGTGCTCGCGATTAGCTTACTGTTTGCGGTAGGGAGTACACTGACGCAGATGTACATCAACTACCAGCGCACACTGGCTACGACCACACAACTGGTAGAGAGCCGGAGCCATAACTCGGCTCGCGTGATTAGCCATGCATTGTGGGTCGTTGATTTAGAGCTTGTACGCCGCAGTGTAAAGGGATTGTCGATGATCCCCACCATTTGTCGCGTCGAGGTAAAAGGTTTTGATGGCACACACATCACTGAAGTCAATAATACCAGTGAGGACTGTGACGCCAATCATCAGTCATTGTTGAGCGTTCAAGGTAACAATATTGGCACCCTGAACATTGTGCTCGATCGCAGTGCGATTAAACGCGATGCCTTCACAGGCGCCGTGCCTGTCGCTGTCGTCCATTTTACTGAAACCTTTATCATCACTCTGCTGATTTTGTGGGTTATCCATCGGCTGTGCTCGCGCCCACTCCAACAGCTGTCAAATACGCTCGATTACTACCAAACCGACAAGGCCAACCAAACGAGTGTGCCACTCTCGTTGATTCAACGTAATGACGAAATAGGTAAAGTGTCTCGCTCAATCAATGCGATGCAATCGCGTATCAGAGATGACTTTCTACAAAAACGCGTGACAGAGCGTGAACTTCGTCAACATCAAACTTTATTGAAAGAGCAAGTCGAGCAACGCACCAAAGCACTCAATTGGCAATCAAACGCTAGCTCTCTACTGGCCGATATTTCAATTCAATTTTTACGTGCAGACTCGCAATATATTACTGAAGACGTAGAGAAAATTTTTCCCGATATGGCGTCATTACTCGGCGTTGAGGCGATTGGCTGGTATGCCTTTGACGCATTTCGCGCTGAACGTCGTTGTTACTGGCCACAAGAGATTGATTTTGCCCCCCAGACCGTCGATTTAAGCGATATGCACATGATAAAACGGTGGCTGGCTGATACCGACGCACTGGTCGTTCCCCATGTCGGCCAGCTCGGCGATAATGCAATTAACGAGCGCTCTTGGTTGCGCCAACGGCATATTTTATCGTTTGCCGCTTTTCCGCTAACCGACGGTAGAAAAAGCTTTGGTATGATTACAGTGGCAAATCGCCGTCTACCCTTCATCTGGGATAACAATAAGACATTGCTTTTAAAACGTTTCGCCACCGCCATCAGTGAAGTGATGATCCGTGAACGAAACCATTACGCCATGGAAGAGCTGCAAGAAGAGCTGATTGTCGCCAATGAGAAGTTGAAAGTACAAGCAGAAACCGATGATCTCACCCGGTTAAGTAATCGAAGACCGTTTAAACGTGAGCTCAAAAACCATATCCAACATGGCATCGCCAGCCGGTTACCTGTCGCCGTCATGATGATCGATGTCGATCATTTTAAAGCGTATAACGATGAATACGGTCACCTCAAAGGCGATGACGTTCTCACCCAAATCGCGCGCGTGCTGCTTACACAAACGGAACGCTTTCATGGTTCCGTGGCACGCTTTGGGGGCGAAGAGTTTGCGATCACGCTCTCAACGCGCTATGCCTCGAAGTTAACTCAGCTGGCCGAAACCATTCGCGCTGAAATTGCCAAGCTTGATATCGAGCACAAGAAAAACCCAGATGGTGACAAAATCACTGTCAGTATCGGTGGCATTATTACGCTCCCAACTCGCGAAACCACGGACTCATACCTACTCGAAATGGCTGATCAGCGTCTATATCAAGCCAAAGAAGAAGGCCGTGATCGCACCAAAATATTAGATCAAACCAGAGAAAAATAGCGAGCTTGCTCACGCCCTCCTCTCAATCCCACGGGAGAGTCATGACAGTCCGATGACGGTATGCTACAACCCTCGTAAGCGATATGTTGACCACCCGCCAAGCGGGTGTCTCGCCTCATTATCCGGATAATAAAACTGTCACCGACTCAAGAAGCAGCGCTTCAGACGCTGTCGACGCAGAAAAGGAAGCCCTATGAAAGTCGTCTTTGTCCGTCACGGAAAAACCGATTACTCTTTGGCCGATGCTCGCCAAATGAGCCAACTGGAAAAAGACTATGCACCACTCCAACGTGCATGTATTCCCGCTATTCAATCGCTAGCCGATCACCCGAGTTTACAACACGCAGACATCATCCTCTCTTCGCCCTACACACGAGCCTTACAAACAGCAGAAATCCTCAACCGGCAATTGCAAAAAGAACTGTTTGTCGAGCATGACCTCCGCGAGTGGCAAGCGGATATCAAAGGGAGCTATATTCCTCTTTCTGAGCGCGATCGACGCTGGATTGAGTATCGAGAACTGTTTGCCAATGGAAATGAAGTGACCAATGCAGGTTATGAGTCCGCGACCGCGTTATATCGCCGAGTGACATCTGTGCTCGACACCTATCAAGACTACAATACGATTGCGGTTATCGCGCATTTTAACGTGATAGAGAGCTTAGTGGGTTATCGTGAGCAAGGGATTGAGTATGGAGAAGTGATTGAAGTCGACTACCAACCCAGTCTCTAACTTCTCCCCCTTAGCGGGCGAGGCTTTAGCGCTAAAACGGTAAAAATCGCATACCTCGATGCAATGACTTTACCGATAGTTATAAAAGGGACGCAATAGGCGTCCCTTCTCGTCTTACTGCGATTCTACCAGAGCCTTTACTCTATCAAACCATTGTTCTTAATCACGTTTTGATACCAGTAAAAGCTCTTTTTACGATGGCGAGAAAAGTCGCCACTACCATCATCATGACGGTCAACGTAGATGAAACCATAGCGTTTGCGGTATTCGCCCGTGGTAAAGGACACACAATCGAGACAGCCCCATGGCGTATAGCCAATCACCTCAACGCCATCTTGCCAAATGGCATCCGCGAGCGCCTCAATATGTTGTGATAAATAGCTGATGCGGTAATCATCATTGATTTCCCCTGAGGTTTCACGCTTATCTGTCGCGCCAAGCCCATTCTCCACCACAAAAATCGGTTTTTCGTAACGCTCATACAACTCAGAAAGCGCAAAGCGTAAACCTTTGGGATCAATTTGCCAGCCCCAGTCCGAAGCGGGTAGATGCGGATTCAATCGGCTTGCACTGAATAAAGCATTTTCATCTTCTTCTGGCGGGTTGGCATCTACGATATTCGTCATGTAATAGCTGATCGCCAAAAAGTCCGCACAGCCGTTTTTAAGAATCGTTGCATCCTCTTGATGCATGTTGACCTCGATCCCTTTGCTGGCCCATTGCGGCCAAATATAGTGTGGGTAGTGGCCTCGCAACTGCACATCGCTGCATAAATATTTGTCACGCATCGCTTGCTGTGACGCCAACATATCATCAGGGTGACAACTCGCCGGATACAACGGCATCATGTGGATCATGCTACCTATTTTAAAATCCGGATTAATCACATGCCCTAGAGACACCACTTTGGCGCTGGCGACGAATTGATGATGTAGCACTTGATAGAGTCTCTGTTCGGGATGATCGTGCTCGGTAAAAACCACACCTGAATTACAATAGCCAAATAGCGGATAGTCCCAGTTGAGCTGGTTGTTGATCTCGTTAAAGGTAATCCAATAGGAGACTTTGTCGCGATAGCGAGTCATTACAGTCTCGCAAAACCGCACGAAAAACTCAATCACATCTCGATGAGCCCAGCCCCCGTATTGGGTGACAAGGTGCTGGGGCATCTCAAAATGAGAAAGCGTAATGACAGGTTCAATCCCCTTCTCTAATAGGTAGTCAATAAGGTCATCATAAAAGGCAAGGCCCGCTTCATTCGGCGTGAGCTCATCACCAAGAGGAAATATTCTCGACCACGCGATAGACGTGCGAAAACACTTAAAACCCATCTCCGCAAAGAGATCAATGTCTTCACGGTAGCGATGATAAAAGTCCACAGCATCATGGTTCGGATAGGCTTCATGTTCTTCAACACGCTGGGTAATTTTGCGCGGTGTACCATGGGCACCTTTGGTCAGCACATCCACAATGCTGACGCCTTTACCGTCGCAATCCCATCCCCCCTCAACTTGATGAGCCGCTACCGCGCCACCCCATAAAAAATGCTCAGGAAATACCGTTTTCATTGTTCACCTCTTTGTATCGTCTTCCGCTAGGCTAACGATTTCCACTCAGCTGAAGTGTGAACTGACTCGAAAAAGCATAGGACCTCCACTACCAACTCGCGATCAAGTGAATAGAAAAGCATTAATAAAGAAAAATTATGCTATTAACCTATCGAGTGGTTAGTGCTAAGCTGTCTAAATAGACAAATCCATGCGATTATTCTTCACATATCAGGAGCTTTCATGAGTCGGTTTAGTAACGTTGCTATTGTTGGTGGCACCCACGGTAACGAGTTTAGCGGTGTTTACGCACTAAAACAGTGGCAATCCAACCCAGCAATCACAGCCCGCGATAGTTTTTCCACCGAACATGTGTTTGCGAACCCCCCTGCTTATAGCGCCAACAAACGCTATCTAGACTGCGACCTTAACCGCCAATTCGATCCTAAACTGCTGGCTGACTACAGCTTGGCAAACTATGAGCAAAGTCGCGCTAAAGCCCTCAACCAACAATTAGGCCCTAAAGGGGATCCGCGCGTCGATTTTATTATCGACCTGCATAACACCACCAGCAACATGGGACCCACACTGATACTCTTGACACTTGATACGTTCAATAAGCAGCTCGCCGCTTATATTAGTGAGCGTATGCCCGATGCCATCATCTTAGTCGAAGATCATATTGAACCTATTCAGCATGCATTTTTATGCTCGATCGGTAAACAAGGGGTGATCGTTGAGGTAGGCCCACAGCCCCAATCGGTACTGCGTCATGATGTAATGGAATCGATGCAAGAAATGACGACACACATTTTGGACTTCGTGCATCTGTTTAATATTGATAAGGTGCCAGCACTGCCTAAAAACGTCACCGCGTACCGTTACAAAGAGACACTGCATTTACCACAAAATGAGCATGGGGAACGTATTGGTATGGTGCACCAACACGTTCAAGACAATGACTTTCAGCCGATAAAGCCCGGTGACCCACTGTTTATGTGTTTTGATGGCAAAGAATTAACATGGCAAGGCGACTACACGGCCTATCCGCACTTCATTAATGAAGCAGCGTATTACGACAACAATATTGCGATGTCGATGGCTAACGTATTTACCTTCACAGTATAACCTGTTTCTCCGCCTAATCTCCTCAGCGAGCGCGAGCTGCTGGGATTTGTACTACGCTTAGTCTAAGCCAAATAGACGTACAGAGCCCAGCAGTGAATCAGCCCATTGACCAGTACAAGCATATTGTCACATTACTGCCCTCGCTTTTTCGCCATCTCGATACGGCGGTTGTTATTGCTGATACAAATCGCCGTATACAACTATTAAACCCCGAAGCAGAAGCCCTATTTGGTTGCAGCCTAGCGGACGTAAAAGGCGCTAGCACGCGCATCCTTTACGCCGAGCAAGAAGACTTTACCGCAACGGGCAAAGATCGTTTTAACACCCACTCAGTTCACGCATACTACGATGCTTATGTGGTGAGATATAAGACCGCCGATGGCCATGTGTTTTTAGGCGAAACACATGGTGGGCCAGTGTGCGATGAGCAACAAGTTGTCACCATGTATGTGGCTTTTATTCAAGACATTAGCACCCGCGTAGAAGTAGAATCCGCGCTCAACCAGCTCCACTCAATCACGTCAGCACGCAATTTGGATTTTTGCCGGCGCGTAGAGCGTATTCTCTCTCTCGGTTGTAAACACTTTAATTTGCCTATCGGTATACTCAGCCACATTCATGGTCAGCGTTATACCGTACAATATGCGCAGCATCCTGATGACGCCCTGCAGCCTGGACAGGTGTTTGATCTAAAAGAAACATACTGTTGTCACGTCTATGAGGCCAATGAGGCGCAAGGGTTCCACCATGTTTCGCAAAGCGATATCAAAGCCCACCCCTGCTACGAACATTTCGGCCTCGAAGCATATATCGGTGCCCCCATTTTTATTGATGGCGAGCGCTATGGCACGTTAAATTTTTCAAGCCCTGAACCCACTCGCCCCTTTATTTCGCAAGACTATGAACTGGTACGACTCTTTGCCGAATGGGTCGGTCACGAGCTGGCGCGTCTACGAGATTGGGAAGCACTCGAACAAGCGCAACAATTGCTTGAAATACAAGCGAATACTGACTCATTAACGCAGCTTTATAATCGCCATTACCTCAGCAACGCTCTCGTTCAAGAGCTGGCACGCTGCGAACGGTACAACAACCCCTTGACGCTGGCGATCGTCGACTTCGATAACTTCAAACGCTTAAATGACACCTTTGGTCATCGGGCAGGCGATATCGCCTTACAACGCTTCGGCAATATTGTGCGGGAAGAATCACGGACTAATGACATATACGGTCGCTGGGGCGGAGAGGAGTTTCTCTGTTTGCTTCCTGAAACGGATTTGAGTGGTGCTGAAGTTGTACTAAAGCGTTTGGTGGAGCGCGTACATGGTGAAGAAATTCACGTCGACGGACAAACCATACGCTGTACCATCAGTATCGGTTATACGGGCTTCTCGGCGGGTGATACACAAGATAGTATCATTCAACGTGCCGATACCGCGCTCTATCTCGCAAAAGAAAACGGCCGTAATCGAATCGAGAAGCAATGATTCGATTACGGCCGCTAAAGTCTTCGCCGGAGCTAAATTATCAAACCTCTACCCAGCTAGCTTGTTGGATCTGCTTCTTTCTCTGTGTTCGTGGCTGTTTTTTGCCAATATCGATCGTAGTGAAAGAAGGTGTGGGTTTTTCGTAGCTCTGCCGCGTTTTTCTCCACATCTTTCAGGACCTCATTAGACACCCGAGAAGACGCCAGCTCAAACTGTGCCATCGCTTGATCCCTTAGGTCGACAAATCGCCCTTGACCAACCACATCCAGGTATGCAGAGAGATACACCAAACCATCAATATACTTTTCATCATCAGGTGCATAATTTGTTGTATATACGCGACCTAACGCCGCCAAGGACATGAGATCGCCCTGCTCTATCGCTTTTTCACGCCACTCAACGGCTTTAGGGGCTTCTCCACGGCGAATAAAGTCACGGTATAAACTCTTCGTTCCAGGGATCCCCCCAGCATTGGCAATTTGCTTTTTCACCTCAGCAGCCGCATCCAGGCGAGAGCTAGGGAAAAGATAAAAGCCGCGCTGCGCCGTTTCTATTTGTGATGCTTTGTGTAATAGCGCATCGACATCGTTTGCCGCAATGGCCTCTTCGAGATAGACCTCAGCTTTTTGTTTATCTGTGGAAGCGGTGTACTGGTATAAACTAAAGGCTGCCTCTTCAGGGGCATCTTTATACCAGGCATCCAAGGCCTCTTCGTACTTGTGACGCCATATCGTGCGATGGTTGGCTGACAACCACTCACCTTCTTCAACCAATAGCTTCATGGCTGGGATGTAGCTTTCTCGTGCAGCCTGAGTGAGATATTGCTGCGCCTCAGGAGAATACGCGAGTTTCTTGCCATCATCACTCACCAGAACTGCATACAAGTAAGCCGCAGGCACATTACCTTGATCGGCAGCCGCTCGCAGATACTTCTCTGCGCGTTGATAATGGAATTGCGCACGTGACAAACGGCCATGTTCAAACAGTGCTTCCGGTGTCATCGCTTGGATATCATAGTCATCGGCAATTTTCTCTACCGGCTCCAATGACACAAACGGCGTCGCCTCTATTTCAACCTGCTCGGCGAAAGCCTGTCCACTGATAACAAGCAAAAGGGTACAAAAACTGACTTTTAATCGTGACGGCTTAACCAATGTTGACACTCGAACCTCCTGAAATTACGCCGCCACAACTTATTGCATCACCAATTCGTGCAGCCGGCTTTCCATCAATGTTGACGCTACCAGACCCAGCATTTACTGACCGACCATGCGGTGGATGCTTAGGCTTACTATGGGGAGCCAGTGGGTCGCCTTTGCGTACCGCTGGGATCCCATCAATCTTTACCGTTGGTGAACCCGCTGTAATGGGCGTAGGCGGAAAGCCATCATGGGCGGTACCAATATGGCCAACCAGTGCAGCTTTTGGCATAGTTTTCCTCGATTCTTATGAACTTGCGAATATGATTAGGGCTTCTTCACTGCGCGTGGTGAGGCCGGTTGTTTACCCTGGTAACCCGATCCACTCCCCGCACTTCCACCTGCATTGAGATTTATCACAGGCCCTAATAAGTGCACGCCTGCAGCATCTACTTTCATGATGCTACCACCGGCCGATACGGTAATCTCTGTGCCAGCATCAAGCACGACATTTGTGCCCGCTTTTAGATGCACCTCACGTCCGGCGGTGGCCGCGAAACGGTTATTAATTTTTTCATGAATACCACCATCAACCTCAAAGGTGGCGTCCTTTTTCACTCGCTCTCTTGCTTGCTTATCGACGGTAACATGTTGATTATTCGCCACTCTAGAAAAAGAATCATGGGCGGTTTTTTGGTGCTCATCATGCCTTATCTGAGTAATGACATCATTTTCCACATCGGATTGCCAATCACGCTGTGCATGCAAGTACACTTGCTCACTGTCCGATTGATCTTCGAATGTTAGCTCGTTATACCCTTCTCCTTGATGCGATTCACTGCGCCACACGGTTTTGGTTTTATCCGCAGGCAACGTATAAGGGGGTACATTTGTTGCGTGATAAGTGCGTCCTGTGATGATCGGCTGATCTGGGTCGTTATGTAAAAACGATACAATCACCTCATGCCCAATACGTGGAATGGCCATCATGCCATATTGGCTGCCCGCCCAGCCCTGAGAGACTCGGATCCAACAGCTACTCTGTTCGTCACCATTTGAATACCGATCCCATGGAAAATGCACTTTCACCCGACCATGCTCATCACAGAATATTTCTTCACCTTCGGGGCCGACGACAATACCGATAAGGGGGCCGTCCACCTGTGGCTTAGGGTGCGGGGTTGCCCGCCACGAGGTGGAGGCCGGAATCACGGTAAACTGATTATGATAAGTGGTAGCGCCAGAACAGCCTTCTTCTTCGACCGCTTGTGGCTGGGTGCCGTAATGCTGAACGCGCACCACTTGCCATTTTTGATTCATGGTACGGTCGAGATGATCTTGCATTTCAAATGCATGCCCCGCCTGTACAAGAAAATGATTACTTTTTCCGTCCGCGGTGACTTTATCACGCACCAGAAATTCTTGCCGTACCTGCGCTAGGTGTTTGCCTTGGGCATCATCTTTATATCTGCCTGGGAAATCATAAACCTCATAATCTTGGCGTTGATAATCGATGCCTGCCGTGTTTACTTGTTGCAAAAAACTATAACTCGGCTTTTTAAAGCTATAGTCTTTCATTGCCAACGACGAGGGAACAATGCGCGTGCGTTTTTCTATCGCACGGATATACGGCTCATCCACCACCGCCCCTGACTGCGCGTTGTGGGCAATCGGCTGCTCTAGAGCTGGGAGAGCGAAAGGTGAATCAGTAATGTATAAAAGCTGCTTTCCCTCTTTCCATAAAAAGCAGTAGATGAGCCCCTCTTCTGCGGCGATTCGATGGAAAAACGCCAGATCTGTTTCTCGATACTGAACACAAAATTCACGCTCAGCGTATTCTTTTGTCAGTCCGAAGCCGACATCCGTGATATCCATTTCCTGCAAAAGCACGGAAATGATTTGCGGAACCGTTTGATGCTGGAAAACACGGCTATTTTGACGTAGCGACAAGCGCTCAATATCGGGGACTAATTCAATATCATAGTAAGTGTGATGATGGCCAATATCCCCTTGAGAAAATTGACGCACAATGCCACTGACACGACGCTCACACTGCTCATTACGGTAGAGGGAAAGCGTTGCTTGGCAGTCCACCACTTGGTCTGGAGTAAGTGAGTGGTCACGACTCGCCAAAGCAATCGAATAACGAAACCCGTTGCAAGCTTGCTGATCGAACGCCGCAGCAGAGAGAGATTCATTGCCCTGATACTCTCTGACCACAAACGTGTCTGGCTCTAAGCCCTCGACGCTAAATTCAAAACGTAATTTCGCCATGATGTCTCCCGAATCTTGTTCCCGCAACAGTGAACACTTGTCTAGCACTCCTCAGACTAATGACTGAAGCACGCTAGACAAATGATGAAGCGCCGGCAATATGCCGACGCAACATAATGAGCCCTTAGGCTTCAATAGGCTTACGCCAATCGTCTGATCCTGACGTACCCGCGTTAACGTGATCCCAGGTGATCTTACGATAAGACATAGATACGGTGAGATTCTGAGTGAAATCAGATTTAGCCGGATCTTGGCAATGTGGCATTTCACAGTGGATGTCAACAATTGACGCACTCTCGAGTTTGGTAGTAAAGAAGTTTTCTTGCTTACCTTCAATCGACGTGCGGTACCATTTCAGCTCCACAGTAGACATTTTTTCGCCTGAAGACAGCGCGTTGTAAAGCAATGGAACAGCTTTATTCAATGCCACGGTAAACTTAAATGGCTTGTGAACACGTTGTCCTGATGGCTGACCAGACTGAGGATCAGTTGGAACAGTGACATTGTGATCAAACTGCTGTACCAGCATCTCATCTTCATGACCTTCAACGAATGCATCACCGATTGAATCAGCTGTGCAGGCACCGGCAGTGATCAAACCCTGGGTTTCACCTTCAATCGAGATATAACATGGCGTTGGCATAATCGCTCCTCTATTTTTTTGATTTGAGTTTCAACAGCGACTCTTGCTGTCTAGCCCTACTAGAAAGCTAGATTCATGCCAACTTTTAATTCGTTATATATCAGACAGTTAATTATTTGCTGACCAATTTTTTGCACGCCTCAAGCAACTTCTTGCCAAGCCAAGCAAAAAGTTGCTTGGCATATCACTGAGCGTATACAAACTGCCGGAACGCACGTCGAGTCACCCAAAATTACTGCTCACTGACCTGTTCGACGGTGTCCCTGCTATAGACTTTGCCAACTTTCTCCCATGGGATTGGGACAGTCGATATACCTGCATCGACTCCACGCTGTCGAACTCTTTGCGGTGTGGGTTTGGGGCCCTGTTTATACTCATCGGCCGTTGTACCATTTTGGTCACGATCTTTCTCTCGAGCTGGCTCTAACTCTGCCAAATAAATAAGTTGATCACAGCCCATCAACCACACTTTGGCTTTGCCATTGGGCAGCATGCCAAAGAAAAATTCAGTCCGAAAACAGTAACCTAAAGAACCATCATAACGCTCAAAACTGACCCCTTTCGCCATTATTTCTTTCACTTTTTGAGGAAGATCATACTTAGTCACAAAAAACCGCATATTAATCAATGAGGTCCAATATATATATATGCTATCTGGTAAGTGTTTATTCGCAGATCCCACCTGGCTTCCACCTACAGCGGTCAAAGGTGATACAGGAAAACCAAACCCATCATAATCGGGGAACACAGTACGGACATAGTCTAGTTTGCTTGTACTCATCGTTTGAGCTAGACCATGGAGCGGCATTGTCCAGTCTTGCTCTTCGTTCACGCCATACGCTTGCGTGATTTTAATGGGATAAAATGAAGGTGTTACCACAGACACACGCCAAGGCTGTCCTGGTATAGGCTCAAGCTCTTCACATCCACTAATTAGAAGCAATGACAACACAGTTGCTATTATGTTTTTATATTTTGTTAGTGCAGACAAAGGTAGTTTTCCTTCTGAGCTTTATCCATCATCTCAATAGAGTGAACACACCGCCCAGTGGGTGCTATTCACTCACTGGGCGATGAAAATTTAAGTTTATGATGAATCTATGAAGACATTACTTCGAGCTACCCAAAATTACTGCTCACTGAGCAATTCGACTGGATCGTGACTGTAGACTTTGCCAACTTTCTCCCATGGGATTGGCTCAATGGCAACCCCTTCATCTTTTGCACGTTGATTAATGGTGTCAAAATAGTAAGGTGACTCTCGATATCTTTCAGCCGTCACACCATTTTGGTCACGATCTTTCTCTCGAGCTGGCTCTAACTCTGCCAAATAAATAAGTTGATCACAGCCCATCAACCACACTTTAGCTTTGCCATTGGGCAGCATGCCAAAGAAAAATTCAGTCCGAAAACAGTAACCTAAAGAGCCATCATATCGCTCAAAGCTGACCCCTTTCGCCATTAATTCCTTAACCTTCGGAGAAAGGTCATACTTAGTCACAAAAAACCGCATATTAATCAATGAGGTCCAATATATATATATGCTATCTGGTAAGTGTTTATTCGCAGATCCCACCTGGCGTCCATTAACAGCGGTCAAAGATGATAAAGGAAAACCAAACCCATCATAATCAGGAAACACAGTACGGACATAATCTATGCGGCTTTTTCTCATCGATTGAGAGAGACCATGGATCGGCATTGTCCAGTCTTGCTCTTCATTTACACCATACGCTTGCGTGATTTTAATGGGATAAAATGAAGGCGTTACCACAGAAACCTGCCAAGGCTGTCCCGGTATAGGCTCAAGCTCTTCACATCCACTAATTAGAAGCAATGACAACACAGTTGCTATTATGTTTTTATATTTTGTTAGTGCAGACAAAGGTAGTTTTCCTTCTGGGCTTTATCCATCATTTCAATAGAGTAAACATACCGCCCAGTGAGTGTTGTATCACTCACTGGGCGGTAAATATTTAGACTACACACTCAACACTTGGAAGAAGCTTTACACTTAAAACGAAATATTGGTTTTAGCCAAACAGAAAATCGTCCTCGGAGTAAGTGTTCTAGGCAGTGGAAAACGCCAGGTCGCTTTCTCGGCACCGGACACAGACTTTTTCACACTGCTAAAAGTTCTTGTAAAATCCTCTAAAAAACTCGACAGTCGTTTCATCCAACTGCAGGTCAGCATAATACCCTGAGACATATTCTCTTGCTTTGTCCCGAATATTCTCAAGCTGTTCTTCTGTTACCCTTTCTCCGGTAATTTTGTCATAGTACCTATGCATTTCTATATCTCTATCATATTCGAAATCGAAGAAACCACTGACACTACAATCATACCCCTTTTCGAAGAGACTATGTGCTGCATAACAATAGAAATAAGCACGTTTCGACGTTCTTTCATCTTCCGAACCTATATCGTATTTCCTCTTGAGACGCATCAACCCTGTAGACGCCCTATATAGTGAATAATAATTTTTTTCTTCTACTCCATTTTCAATATAACTAATCGCCTCTTGAGGCTCTTTGTTATCATCGAATATGTAGAACAATTTATAAGACGCAATCCCATCGCCATGTAAAGCCATCTTTTCCAAATATTCTATCCGTTTATCTTCATTCAGAAAAGACCAAAAGCTATTATCATAAAAAAAAGTAAAGCCTTTATTCTTATATAGTTTTTCGGCTAGCTCACCATAGCGATATTCTCGATAAATGGGAATATATTGCCACCAGCTAGGGTCATGATATAAGAGTGCATACATTGCTTTACCATCACCCTCTTCGGCAAGTTTCTTCCAACCTTCAATTGCTTTATCTACCCATTGCTCGTCACATGGCCAACCCAAATAACCACAAAAAGAACGATCAACTTTCGGCATATGTATACCTGCAAGTGTCGCCATTGCCCAAGGATTACCTCCCTCAGCAGATTTTAAAAGGCTAGATCCGGCCTCTAATGTACTTGATGTTTTAAACTGAGTATAAGCTAACCAATAGGCTGCATTAGCATCGCCATGTTCAGCCAAAGGTTTAAATATCTCACGAGCCTTTTTAAACTGACCTTGATTTAATACATCAATCCCTTTCTCTAACGTTTCCGATCGAGATACAAATGGAAAAATACAAGCAGTAATCATTAAAACTTTCAAAAAACTCACATTAACCACCAATTATTATTTGGAATCTTTTAT
>NZ_MUFA01000021.1:0-47911 GCF_001995955.1 Salinivibrio sp. PR6
ATCTTTTGATGACATACCAAATAATCGAGAAAGATATCTAAAAAACATCTATATAAGGGATAACCCATTTCCATCAGGGCAGAGAGACCACTTCCTTTCACCAGACGATGGTAGTGTTTATAGCGAAAAACATCAGTATTACCATCCTATATTTTTAAACCTTGTTCGTTCAAAAACCTACTATGACATGTTTTTGGTTGATACGGATGGTAACTTGGTGTACACGGTAAAAAAAGATGAAGACTATGCAACAAATCTAATCCATGGCCCATGGAAAGACTCTTCTCTTTCAAAACTGTTTAGTAAAATAAATAATGAAAGAAAGCCTGGTGAAGTATACTATTCAGATATTGATTTTTATGAGCCCAATAATAATATACCCTCGAGTTTTATAGGGACTCCTGTTTTTGATAGAAATGTTAATTACATGGGCGCGTTAATCTTTCAGCTTCCTATTGAACCTATAAATAAAATCATGCAAGTGACGGCGGGAATGGGAGCCACTGGCGAAACCTATTTAGTCGGATCTGATTTTTTAATGCGAAGTGACTCCAGATTTTTAGAGCACAATAATATACTGAAGACTAGAGTGGRGACTGTGCCATCAAGAGATGGTTTACAAGGCTCATCAGGAACAGGGTTATTTACCGATTACCGAGGGCGACGTGTGTACTCCGCTTATGCCCCTATCTCTTTCAAAGGCATTGAGTGGGTGATGATTGCTGAGGTCGATCAAGATGAGGTATTCCAGCCTGTATCGGAAATGAGTCAAATATTCCTGTTTACTAATCTTATCGTTTTTGTATTTGTTGTTTTTTCAGGGTATTTATTAGGTGTTAGCATATCAAACCCGATAAGGACAATGACAAGTACAATGCTACGGCTAGCAAAAAATGACCTCTCGACTAACGTTTATATTAGTCAGCGTGAGGATGAAATTGGCCAAATGGCCAAAGCACTTGTTGTATTTAAGAATAATGCTGAGAAGCGAGAAGAGTTAAAGTCTCAGTTAGAACACTTGGCTAACCATGATAATTTGACAGGATTGGCCACTCGTGATTTCGCGATGAAAAAACTAGAGGTTATAACTCAATCATCAAAAGAAAAAGGTCATTATGTCGCTGTAATTTTTGTTGATCTAGATAACTTCAAAAGAGTAAATGATAGCTTTGGGCATCAAACAGGGGATCGGGTTTTGTGCGACATAGCTAATACGTTAAAGGAGTTAGTCCGACAAACTGATGTTGTGGCAAGGATTGGTGGAGATGAGTTCTTGCTTATATTAGCCAACATGCCTGATTATAATGCTATTAAGCTACTAGTCGATGAAGTGATGTCATCAGTAAGAACGACGCTATCTCACACTGACAAGCTCAGCTTTGTCTCGTTAAGTGTTGGTGTTTCTGTCTTTCCAGATGATGATACTATTATAAACAGGCTAGTCATAAAGTCTGATAAAGCAATGTACCGAGCTAAAAACAATGGAAAGAATCATTACTGCTTTTGGAACGAGCAAGATGGTATAGACGAATAAGGTAGGCGTTGTTTCGTAAGCGGTTAATAAACCCTACATACCCATAAGAACATAGGCTTTGCCATAGCGCGGAGGGTGTTCAATATTCTGTGTCAGCCAATTTTTCATAGGTCTATGTGATCATCCAGTCGGCCTTCGAAGTGAATGCTCAGCTGCGATAGCGTCAGGCTCCAGTTCTGCACGGGTGAGACCAACGCCCAGACGTCTTCAACATACCCGCATAGAGCAGCTTGAGCAAGCTGTTCTCGTTCGCAAAACCGCCTTTGTTTTTAGTCAATTTGCGGAACTGACGGTGCGCGGCCTCAACGGCGTTCGTCGTATAAATGGCGGCACGTACGTATTTCGGGTATTTGAAGTAAGTAGAGAGTGTGAACCATTTATTGCGCCAGGACTTAATAACGATGGGGTATTACAGTCATATATCATCCCTTTTTGATACAGTCTAATGAAATGAAACAGAATTCTGAACAATAACTCGCCTGCCGAATAAAATCCTCGATATAATCCTCTTTCTCTCCAGCACGTATTCCTAGATGGATGGATTTATTGATGCCGCTTTTTCCCATACGTAGAACATGTAAGTTAAGTTGTTGTTGGTACTCTTTTGCCAGCCACTTCGGTAAGGCCGCAATGCCTCGGCCTGCGGCAACCATTTGTAGCATAATATCTGTTGTTTCAATGGTTTTGTGTTTGCGTGGCGCACAATGTGCCGGGGCGAGAAACTGCGTGAACACATCTAAACGCGCTTGGTCAACAGGATAGGTAATGAGCACTTCTTGTGTCACCTGATGGGGTTCGACATGAGACTGCGATGCCAGCGGGCTCTGTGGATGAGTCACAAGCACTAATTCGTAATCAAACACGGAGACGTATTCAATCCCTGGTTTAAACAAGGGATCCGGAGTGACGAGCACATCAATATCATGACCAAATAATGCCCCTAGACCACCGAATTGAAACTTTTGTTTCACGTCAACATCCACATCCGGCCATTGGTGCAAGAAAGGCTCAACCACCTTAAGCAGCCACTGATAGCAGGGGTGACATTCCATGCCAATGCGCAGGGTGCCGCGCTGACCTTGTGCAAATTGTTTAAGTTGCTGCTCGGCATGCTCAAATTGAGGGAGCATACGCTCAGAGAGGGTCAGCAAGTACTCACCAGCCTGAGTGAAATGTAATTGTCTGCCTGATTTTTTCCACAGGCTAACGCCTATCTGACTTTCTAATTTTTTCATCGCATGGCTAATGGCAGATTGGGTGAGATAAAGCGTCTCTGCCGCGGCGGTAAGCGATCCTTGCTCTTTGATGGCACGCAGAATATGAAGATGATGACGTTCTAACATGTCTTTTCCATGACCAAATTTCATTAATTGATGAAATAATGCCATTTTAGTTCATAACGAGAAAGCCCTATGCTGAACTCAACTCAAAGGAGGACGTATAGATGGCTAAAACTCATAACCTCGGTTTTCCCCGCATAGGGGCACAGCGCGAACTAAAATTTGCACTCGAACGTTACTGGCGTGGCGAATCATCCCAGCAAGATTTAACCAATACTACGGCGGCTCTACGCCGTACCCATTGGCAACAACAAGGTAAGCTCGATGCCGTTCCAGCGGGTGACTTTTCCTTTTATGACCATGTACTCGACACCAGCTTTTTAGTCGGCAATGTCCCTGATCGTGTGGCTGATCATCAAGATAACACCCTCGATAACTATTTCCGCGTCGCCCGTGGCCGCTCGGCGAACGATACTGGCTGCCAGTGTGTCCACGCTGGTGAAATGACCAAATGGTTTGACACCAACTATCACTACATCGTGCCAGAATTCACAGCACAAACCACCTTTAGCTTGCATGCTGAAAATCTATTGGCGCAAATAGAAGAAGCCAAACAAACCGGTGTTCAGGCTAAACCTGTTTTAGTCGGCCCCGTCACGTATCTGTGGTTAGGCAAAGAAAAAGATGCTTCTAACAAGCTGGATCTGCTTGATGAACTCTTGCCAGTTTATCAATCGCTCCTGAGCACGCTGGCAGAACAAGGTGTTGAATGGGTTCAAATCGATGAGCCTATTTTGGTCACTGAGCTTGCCCCTGCGTGGCAAACAGCAATAAAAACCGCGTATCAGACGCTAAGCCAAACCAACGTGAAGTTATTGCTGGCAAGCTACTTCGGCGAGCAAGCTGAAAATCGTCAATTGGCGCAATCCTTGCCCGTTGACGGTTGGCACCTGGATGCGATTCGTGGCCGAGGGGATGTTGCGTCGTACCAAGAAGCACTTGGCGATCACCAAGTCCTGTCTCTTGGTGTGATTAACGGCCGTAACGTTTGGAGAACCGATCTTAATGCCACGCTAGCTTGGCTTGAACCCATTCACCAAGCACTGGGCGATCGTCTCTGGCTCGCCCCCTCTTGTTCATTGCTCCATGTGCCCGTCGATTTGACCAGCGAACACAAGCTCGATCCTGAAGTAAAAAACTGGCTCGCCTTTGCCCATCAAAAGCTTGATGAATTGGATGTGCTTGCCAACGCGCTCAACCATGGCAAGCAAAGCGTTCAACAAGCACTGGCCGACAACCGCCAGGCTATTGAGAGTCGTCAGCAGTCACCACGCGTGCACAACCCTAATGTGCAAGCTGCATTGGCGGCGATTACACCGCATCTGGGTAAGCGACAACGCCCGTTTGCAGAACGCATTCGCTTGCAACACGAGCAGCTCAACCTGCCACGCTTCCCGACCACTACCATTGGCTCATTCCCACAGACGAGCACCATTCGCCAGACGCGCTTGCAATACAAAAAAGGCGAGATTGATGCGGTGACCTATCAGGACATTATGCGCAAAGAGATCGCCCATGCGGTCGACAAACAAGAAGCTCTCGGGCTCGATGTCTTGGTCCACGGTGAAGCCGAGCGTAATGACATGGTGGAATACTTTGGTGAACAATTGGATGGGTATGTGTTTAGCCAGTTCGGTTGGGTGCAATCGTATGGCTCTCGCTGTGTGAAGCCGCCGATTTTATTTGGTGATATCGAACGCCCGAAAGCAATGACCGTAGAATGGACGCAGTACGCACAATCTCTCACCGATAAGCCGCTCAAGGGCATGCTTACCGGACCGGTGACGATTCTCAACTGGTCGTTTGTCCGCGATGATCAGCCGCGAGCGCAAACCTGCAACCAACTGGCACTGGCGATCCGCCAAGAGGTGCAAGATCTCGAGAAAGCTGGCACCAAGATCATTCAGATTGATGAAGCAGCCCTGCGTGAAGGCCTACCTCTGCGTCGCAGTGAATGGCAACACTATCTCGACTGGGCCATCAATGCGTTTAAAATTGCGGCTAATGGCGTGAGTGACGAGACGCAAATCCACACCCATATGTGCTACTCCGAGTTTAACGACATCATTGCATCGATTGCGGATATGGACGCTGACGTCATCACCATTGAAACCTCACGCTCGGATATGGAACTGCTGGACGCGTTTGATCACTTTGATTATCCCAATGACATCGGCCCAGGCGTTTACGATATTCATTCCCCCAATACGCCCACTCAAGCACAAATTGTGGGCTTGATGAACAAAGCCGCTGCGCGGATCCCCGAAGAAAGGTTGTGGGTGAACCCGGACTGTGGATTAAAGACCCGGCAATGGGATGAAGTGATCCCAGCATTAGAAAACATGGTCGCCGCAGCAAAAACACTTCGCCAATAACCAGCGTCAATGGCGCTGCGTCAGCAAGGCGAAGAATCAAGATAGCGTCAAATAAAAAAACGCGCCACGGATAACTCCGGTGGCGCGTTTTTTATCGCAAAAGAAAAGGGAGCCTGAGCTCCCTTTTCTCCAGAATCTTAGCGACGGATGCCTAGACGCTTGATAACGTCCAAGTAACGGTCAACGTTGTTCTT
Organism: Salinivibrio sp. PR6; assembly: GCF_001995955.1. Classification (NCBI taxonomy): domain Bacteria; kingdom Pseudomonadati; phylum Pseudomonadota; class Gammaproteobacteria; order Vibrionales; family Vibrionaceae; genus Salinivibrio; species Salinivibrio sp. PR6. Next base: position 5,444 of record NZ_MUFA01000021.1, read on the forward strand.
TTTCAGGTAGTCCAGCAGCTTACGACGACGTGAAACCATGCGTAGCAGGCCACGACGGCTGTGGTGGTCACCTTTGTGCTCAGCGAAGTGCGATTGCAGATCGTTGATTGATGCGGTCAAAAGGGCGATTTGAACTTCTGGTGAACCAGTGTCGTTATCAGTTTTACCAAAATCAGCAACGATTTGTGCTTTTGCTTCTGCAGTCAGAGACATAATGCTCTCCTAATAAGAGTGTGTGATTATCATGCACCAGCCAATCTCTGATTCAGCCGGTGCCCGAAGGCGCGTATTCTACTGACTTTCGTCTAAGGTAGCAATCTATCCGCGCCTCTTTTTGCCGTCACCACGCGCAAAGGCATCATGTTTCTAGCGTGCGTCGGGCTGGCGACTGGCCACCAAACGACGCGGTGCTACCAAGCCATCGGCGTCAATTTCTCCCACCCCAATAAAGTGACGCTCATCGCCCGCCGTTAAGCGAACAAAACCACTCGTGGGAGCATTGGGCACTTGAACCGCTTGCCCTTGCAATGCATAGCTGGCCATCACCGGCAGCAAGTTAATTTCACGTAAGTCTTGCACCGCGGTATCGAGTGGCAGCAACAAAGGATCGAGCAACTGCTTAGGCTGGATCTCTTGTTCTCTGGCTTGATTGAGCAAGCTTTCCAGTTGCTCAAGCGTCACCATCTGGCGCGTTGGGTAGGCTGATACGCCAGTACGACGTAAGGCCGTCACATGCGCCCCACAGCCCAACATTTCACCCAGATCGTCGACGATAGTGCGAATATAAGTGCCCTTGGAACAATGCACTTCCATTTCTATCTCGTCACCTTCAAAGCGCAGCAATTCGATCTGATACACCTTGATGGTACGCGCTTCACGCGGCACCTCGATACCTTGGCGCGCGTATTCATACAAAGGTTTCCCTTGGTACTTCAGCGCCGAGAACATAGAAGGAATTTGCTGGGTTTCACCACGGAACTTAGCAATACAACGCTCGAGTAAGCCTAGGTTAACTTTCACATCTCGGGTTTCCACCACGTCGCCATCGGCGTCAGAGGTGTTCGTCCGCTCACCCAGTTTTGCGACCACGCGATAACGCTTATCAGAGTCGAGCAGAAACTGGGAGAATTTGGTGGCTTCGCCCAGGCAAATGGGCAACATACCGGTTGCGAGTGGATCAAGTGCGCCCGTATGGCCTGCTTTTTCGGCAAAAAAGATGCGTTTTACTTTTTGTAAGGCATCATTAGAGGTCATGCCCGTGGGCTTATCGAGCAGGATAATGCCATCGACTGGACGACCTCGACGACGTTGACGACGCGCCATCTGTTACTCCTCACCTTTGTCATCTTCACCACGGCGCTCATCATCGCTGCGCACCGCTTTGCTTACCAAGTTGGAAATACGAATACCCTCAGTGAGTGACTCATCAAACACAAACGTCAGCTCTGGGGTCACACGCAAACGAATGGCCTTTCCAACCAAAGAGCGGATATAACCACTCGCTTCATTGAGGGCTTTGAGGCTTTCTGTCGGTGCTTGCTCGTCAACGGTTAAAAACGTGACGAAAACCTTCGCGTACGCCAAATCACGTGAAATCTGAACATCAGAGACAGTGACCATGCCAATGCGCGGATCTTTAATCTCGCGCTGCAGTATCAGTGCAATTTCTTTTTGCAGCTGATGGGCGACGCGGTCTGTGCGGCTAAAATCTTTACCCATTTTCTTTTCTCTCAATAAAATGGGGGTAAGCGCATGCGCCTCCCCCCACGGTGTATCCAAACAACCTGGTTGATTTATACGCTTAATCAGTCGATTGAGCGCTGAATTTCAACCGTTTCATAGACTTCAATCTGGTCACCAACGCGAACGTCATTGTAGTTCTTCACGCCGATACCACACTCGTAGCCTTTTTTCACTTCGTTCACATCATCTTTGAAGCGACGCAGTGATTCTAGCTCACCCTCGTAGATAACCACGTTTTCACGTAGTACACGGATTGGGTTGTTACGCTTAATCACACCTTCAGAAACCTGACACCCGGCAATGGCGCCCAGTTTCGGTGATTTGAAGACATCGCGTACTTCTGCCAGACCGATGATTTCTTGTTTGAACTCAGGCGCAAGCATACCGCTCATCGCTTGTTTCACTTCATCAATCATGGTGTAGATGACAGAGTAATAGCGCAGATCCAAGCTTTCATTTTCAATGGTCTTACGCGCCGCCGCATCCGCACGGACGTTAAAGCCACAAATGATCGCATTAGACGCAGCGGCCAAGACAGCGTCAGTTTCAGTGATACCACCGACACCTGAGCCGACGATCTTCACTTTCACTTCATCCGTTGACAGTTTGACCAGTGAATCTGCAATCGCTTCGACAGAGCCTTGAACGTCCGCTTTCAGCACGATATTCAGCTCAGCCACTTCACCTTCAGCCATGTTCGAGAACATGTTCTCCAGTTTGGCTTTTTGCTGACGCGCCAGTTTCACGTCACGGAACTTGCCTTGACGATACAGCGCCACTTCACGGGCTTTCTTCTCGTCACGCACAACCGTGGCTTCGTCACCCGCTGCTGGCACACCAGACAGACCGAGGATCTCAACCGGAATTGACGGACCCGCATGCTCTACGTCTTGGCCATTCTCATCACGCATCGCACGGACACGGCCATATTCCAAGCCACACAGAACGATATCACCTTTGTTCAAGGTACCTTCTTGAACCAGCACTGTCGCGACAGGACCACGGCCTTTATCAAGACGTGATTCAACCACCACACCGCGCGCCATGCCTTGCTCGACCGCTTTCAGTTCAAGCACTTCTGATTGCAGCAAGATAGACTCAAGCAAGCCATCAATGTTCTGGCCTTGTTTTGCCGAAACATGCACGAAGATGTTTTCACCACCCCATTCTTCTGGGATAACGTCATACTGTGCTAGCTCGTTTTTCACGCTGTCAGGGTTAGCGCCTTCTTTATCCATCTTGTTGACGGCAACAATCAAAGGCACACCTGCCGCTTTCGCGTGCTGGATAGCTTCTTTGGTTTGTGGCATCACGCCATCATCAGCTGCGACCACCAAGACAACGATATCCGTGGCACCCGCACCACGTGCACGCATCGCGGTAAACGCGGCGTGTCCAGGGGTATCTAAGAAGGTGATCATGCCATTGTCGGTTTGTACGTGATACGCACCGATGTGCTGGGTAATACCGCCCGCTTCGCCCGTCGCAACGTGCGCTTTACGGATGTAGTCAAGCAGCGAGGTTTTACCGTGGTCAACGTGACCCATGATAGTTACCACCGGCGCACGTGGTGCGGCGGGTGCATCGCTATCACGATCCGAGAGTACAGCCTCTTCCAGCTCGTTCTCTTTACGTAGGATAACCTTGTGGCCCATTTCTTCCGCCACTAATTGCGCGGTTTCTTGGTCGATCACTTGGTTAATAGTCGCCATCGCACCCATTTTCATCATGGTTTTGATGACTTCGGCGCCTTTAACAGCCATTTTGTTGGCCAGCTCCGCTACGGTGATGGTTTCGCCGATTTCAACTTCACGGTTTACTTTCTGCGCTGGCTTTTTAAAACCATGCTGCATCGATGATGGCTTAGCCATGCGGCCTTTGCCTTTTCCACCTTTGCCACGACGGCCGCGAGTGGTTTTATCCTCAGCGGCATTCGCTTTTTTCTTCTTCTTACGACGCGGGGCGGCACTTTCTTCGCGACGATCCGCCTCGTCTTCTGCCTCACGGGCATACTCGGAAGTGACTGTATGGTGATCAGCCGCCTCCATGGTATTGAGTGCTTTGTCTTGATCTGACCAGCGTTCTTGATTTGCTTCTGCCATTTTGCGTGCCTCTTCTAACTGCCGCTGACTTTCTTCTTCAGCTTTACGCTTGGCTTCCTCTTCCTGGCGACGCTTAAGTTCATCAGCTTCTTTCTTCGCTTGCGCATCAGCAGCTTGAGCTGCAGCAGTATCCGCTGCGTTTTCTTTAGACTGCTCAGTGTTCGGTTGCGCTTGCGGCTTGGCTTCACGCTTAGCTTTTTCTTCGGCTTCGCGTTTGGCTTTCTCTTCTGCTTCACGTTTGGCTTTTTCTTCCGCCTCACGCTTGGCTTTCTCTTCTGCTTCGCGTTTCGCTTGCTCTTCGGCTTCTAGACGCGCTTTTTCTTCGGCTTCGCGTTTCGCTTGCTCTTCCGCTTCTTGCGCTGACTTTTGCTCTTCAAGGTCGCTACGCTTCACATAGGTACGCTTCTTACGTACCTCAACTTGGACATCTTTGTTCTTTCCGCCAGCCCCTGACACGCTCAGTGTGCTACGTTTCTTGCGCTGAAGCGTCAGACGCGTCGGAGCATTGCCGTTATCACCGTGCTCACGCTTTAAATGCGCGAGCAAAGCTTGTTTCTCATCTTGGCTTACCTGATCGTCAGCCGACTTTTGCATACCAGCTTCTTTAAACTGCTTCAGCAGACGATCGACTGGCGTATCAATTTCCTTCGCCAGTGTATGTACTGTAACCTCTGACATTCTGCTCCTCCTTTGCCGTCTTTACGCTTCGTCGCTGAACCAGCAGATATTACGCGCGGCCATAATCAGCTCACCTGCACTGGTCTCATCTAATCCGTCGATATCTAACAGATCGTCAGTACCTTGATCAGCCAGATCTTCCAAGGTCTTCACGCCTTTAGCGGCGAGTTTAAAGGCCATTTCACGAGAAAGACCATCCAGTGCCAGCAAATCTTCGGCAGGTTCAACATCTCCCAGCGACTCTTCTTGTGCCAGCGCGATGGTGGTCAACGCTTCTTTGGCACGTGCGCGCAAAATCTCGACGGTGTCTTCATCTAGTCCATCGATTTCGAGCATTTCGCTGGTTGGCACATAGGCCACTTCTTCAAGGGTGGTAAACCCTTCTTCCACCAAGGTTTCGGCAAAGTCTTCGTCAATATCGAGGTACTTCACGAACAATTCGACAGAGGCTTGCGCTTCTTCCTGGTGTTTTTTCTGTAGATCTTCAACCGTCATCACGTTCAGTTCCCAACCGGTTAGTTGAGATGCCAAACGGACGTTTTGACCATTACGGCCAATCGCCTGCGCCAAGTTATCCGCCGCAACGGCAATATCCATGGAGTGCGTGTCTTCATCGACGATGATAGAGGCTACGTCGGCCGGTGCCATGGCATTGATCACAAACTGCGCCGGGTTATCATCCCACAACACGATATCAATACGCTCACCACCCAACTCGGTCGATACGGCTTGCACACGCGCACCACGCATACCCACACAGGCGCCCACAGGGTCAATGCGTTTATCGTTGGTTTTCACGGCAATTTTTGCCCGTGAAGCAGGGTCACGCGCCGCGCCCATCAGCTCAATCATTTCTTCGCCAATTTCTGGCACTTCAATGCGGAACAGCTCACTCAGCATTTCCGGCTTTGAGCGAGTCATGAACAGTTGGAAGCCACGTGCTTCAGGACGGACGGCGTAGAGTAAACCACGTACCCGATCACCCGGGCGGAAGTTTTCACGCGGCAGTTGATCTTCACGCTGGATAACCGCTTCCGCGTTGTTGCCTAGGTCAACGATGATCACATCACGGTTAACCTTCTTGACCACACCGGTAACCAGTTCACCTTCGTTGTCCATGAACTGCTCAACCACTTGCGCACGTTCAGCTTCACGCACTTTTTGTACGATCACTTGCTTAGCCGTTTGGGTGGTAATACGGTCAAAGGCAACAGATTCAATCTGATCTTCAACGTAGCCACCCAACTCTAAGGTTTCGTCTTCGTACTGTGCGGCTTCTAGCGTGATTTCACGCGTAGGCTGTGTCACTTCGTCAACCACGAGCCAACGACGGAAAGTATCGAATTCACCGGATTTGCGATCAATGGCGATACGTACATCAATGTCGGCTTCGTACTTCTTTTTGGTTGCCGTTGCCAGTGCGGTTTCCAGTGCCTCAAAAATACGCTCACGCGGAACGGCTTTTTCGTTTGAGACCGCTTCGACAACAGCCAAGATTTCTTTATTCATCTACTAATGCCTCATTTACTCTTAAAATGAAGGAACCAGGTTTGCTTTGGCGATATTACTCAAGGCAAACGCCTCATCTTGGCCGTCAACGCGAACCGTGATGGTATCGCCATCGACAGAAAGGATTTCTCCTTTCCACTTACGGCGGTTTTGCATAGCCATTTTCAGCACGATGTTCACTTCATGCCCGATGAATTGCTGATAATGATCAGCGGTGAACAGTGGACGATCAACACCTGGTGATGACACCTCTAGGTTGTAAGCCACTGTGATTGGGTCTTCTACATCCAACACTGCGCTCACTTGACGGCTCACGTCGGCACAATCGTCGACGGTAATGCCATTTTCATGGTCAATAAAGATACGCAGTGTCGAATGTTGGCCAGCTCGAACAAATTCAAGCCCAACCAACTCATAGTCCAACGCCTTAACCGGCGCGGCCAAAAGTTCAGTCAGTTGTTTCTCTAATCCTGTCATTCCAAACCCCAGAAATAAAAAAAGGGCTTAAAAGCCCAGTTACTATCCGAATGGTCTTCTTCAGATAACAAAAAACCCCGAAGATCGGGGTTTAATGTAACTGGACCCTGATGCTACGCCAGTAGCGTAGCCGTTATCGCTGGTGTCGGAATCATCTCAGCAATAACGAGAGAGTAACTCTCTGCACAAAGGCTTATTGGTCCGCTTCGTGCTGCCCCGAGGGCAAAAAGGCTAGCACGTGGCTAGCCCGGTTAGCGTGGCTTAAGTAAGAAACGCTAACGCGTTATTCAGTTTAGCCGTTATGTTAACAACAAACTTGAAATTGGTTGTAGGAAGCGGATTTTATCGCGCCGTGCAACGGCGCCGACCGAAGGTCGTGTTGATTGCATTCAACCTGATATTTCACTTCACCAACCTAAAATTGGTTGCGGGAGACGGATTTGAACCGCCGACCTTCGGGTTATGAGCCCGACGAGCTACCAAACTGCTCCATCCCGCGTCCGATGGCGACTATTATATCGCTTTTTGCAACAAAGGTGCAAGCAAATGCCCTTTGTGAACTTGGTGCCGAGAGCGGGACTTGAACCCGCACGCCTATAAAGGCACTACCCCCTCAAGATAGCGTGTCTACCAATTCCACCACCTCGGCTCAATTTTTACTGAGGGATCTCACTGTTATCAACAGGGATTTCGTCCTCTTTTGGCGCCGCTTGCTGTTGTGTAGCAGGCTCGCTTAAATCTTCAAAACCGCCTTTTGCTTCAGGCTTATGTGCAGAGAGGTTACCAAGCACCAAACTCAGGGCAAAAAATGCAATTGCAAAACCGGTTGTCATTCGGGTCAAAAAGTTTCCAGAGCCGCCAGAGCCAAATACTGTATTTGATGCTCCAGCCCCGAACGAGGCTCCCATATCTGCGCCTTTACCTTGCTGAACCAGAACCAGGCCAATTACACCGATTGCGGCCAACAGATAAATCACAAGTAGAATTTCGTACATGGTTCCACCTATGCTCCAGGTTGTTGAGCCGGCAGTGTTACTTCTCAGCCAGCGCAGCCCCCTTTGTTGGGAGCGGGTGAATACTAGCGAAAGCGCGGTGACGAAACAAGAGGAAATTGCAAAAAACCTTGATTTCGACGCTGTTTGCGCAATCTATGACCACCCGCTCGACCGTTATCAACAATTCGCTTTCACCGCCTCTGCGATTTCAAGCGCATAAGCGTGGACGTTGTCGGCCTCAGGCCCTTCCACCATCACTCGGATTAAAGGTTCAGTGCCCGATTTACGCAACAGTACACGTCCTTGTTCGCCCAGCTTTTCCTCTACACTGGCTTTAGCTGCCAGCACAGGCGCGCTTTGTAACGGGTCAACCGTGCCGCTAAAACGGACGTTCTCTAACACCTGGGGCAGCAGCGTCATGCCATCGCTTAAGGCTTTAAGATCCATCCCTGTCGCGGCGATGCTCGCCAGCACTTGCAACGCGGCGACAATGCCATCACCGGTCGTGACCTTATCCAGCACAATGACGTGGCCCGAGTTTTCTGCACCGATCCGCCAGCCTTTCTCTTGCAGCTTTTCCATCACATAACGGTCGCCCACTTTGGCGCGCGCAAACGGAATGCCGAGAGACTGAAGCGCAAGCTCCATCCCCATGTTGGTCATCAGGGTACCAACGACACCGCCTTTCAATTCACCACGGCGCAGGCTCTCGCGGGCGATAATATACGCAATTTGGTCGCCGTCGACTTTGTTGCCAAGGTGATCCACCATGATCACGCGGTCGCCATCACCGTCAAAAGCGATGCCTAAGTCCGCTTTTTGTTCGAGGACTTGTTTTTGTAACGCACGAACGTCCGTGGCCCCCACCTCATCGTTTATATTGGTACCGTTGGGCGCACAGCCAATGGTGGTCACCTCCGCACCGAGTTCACGAAACACAGAAGGCGCAATGTGATAGGTGGCACCGTGAGCACAATCGAGCACAATTTTTAAGCCACTCAGGCTTAAAGCGCTCGGGAAAGTACCTTTACAAAACTCGATGTAACGCCCGGCCGCGTCGTTAATGCGGCTGGCTTTACCTAACTCAGCCGACTCGACACAAGTCAGTGTTTTTTCCAGCTCAGCTTCAATCGCTAACTCAACCTCATCAGCCAGTTTAGTGCCTTCTGAGGAGAAGAATTTAATCCCGTTATCATAATGCGGGTTATGTGACGCCGAAATCACAATCCCAGCTTCCGCGCGGAACGTTTGGGTTAAGTAGGCAATCGCAGGTGTCGGCATGGGGCCGGTAAAGGCGGCTTCGAGACCCGCCGCAGAGAGCCCCGACTCCAACGCCGACTCTAACATATACCCAGAAATGCGCGTGTCTTTACCAATCAGAACCTTACGTGTACCTTGTTGTGATAACACACGACCTGCCGCCCAACCAAGCTTTAGCATAAACTCTGGTGTAATGGGGAACTCCCCCACCTTGCCACGCACACCATCGGTGCCAAAATACTTACGCTCTGTCATTATTTTTCTTCTCCTAATCCATTTTTTACATGCGCTGTCATGGCGACTACCTTGAGTGCATCAGCAGTTTCTTTCACATCGTGAACGCGAATGATTTGTGCGCCTTTCGCCGCAGCTAAGGTGGCACAAGCAAGACTACCGCCCAGAATATCCTGCGGCGTTTTTTCTAACATCTTGTAAATCATTGACTTGCGTGACATCCCTGCTAATACAGGCAACCCGAAGTCATGAAAAGCGTCGAGATCCGCGAGAAGCTGATAGTTGTGCGCCAACGTCTTACCAAAACCAAACCCGGGATCCAGAATAATATTCTGTCGACGGATCCCCGCCTCAGTGCAGGCCTCGATACGTGCTGCTAAAAACGCTTTCACGTCCCCCACGACATCTTGGTAGTCAGGTGCCGCTTGCATTGTCCGTGGTTGTCCTTGCATGTGCATGATGCACACAGGCACTTGCAGATCCGCTGCCGCTTCCAACGCACCAGGCGCTTGCAGCGCTCGCACATCATTAATGAGATTGGCGCCTGCTTTTACTGCGGCACGCATCACACCAGCCTTACTGGTATCAATCGAAATCCAACAATCAGATTGCTCACGAATCGCTTCAATGACTGGGAGAACACGATTGATCTCGTCTTGCTCTTCTACATCAGCAGCACCTGGGCGTGTCGACTCGCCACCAATATCTAAAATGGTGGCGCCGTCGGCTAGCATCTGCATCGCTCGCTCAACCGCTATATCGCGGTGCTGAAACTGGCCGCCATCTGAGAAAGAGTCCGGCGTCACATTCAAGATACCCATGATGACAGGGCGAGTAAGGGGGAGTGCGTTATTCTTGTGGGTTATTTGCATGTGTTTGTTTCCAAGCACGATCAAAAAAACCCCGACGTATCGGGGTTTGCATTCATGGGGATTTACGCTTCAGATTGGTTTTCTGAATCAAGCGGTTTTTGTTTTTTGTCGTCAGATTGCTCGTCAGACTCGCTCGCTTTCGAGGCATCCGGTTTGCTCGGCGTATCATCTGAAGATGAACCGCCATTACCGCCTTCCCAGCCTGCGGGCTCTCGCACGTCACGGCGAGCCATCAGATCATCAATCTGCGCTGCATCAATGGTTTCGTACTTCATCAAGGCATCTTTCATCGCGTGCATGATATCGAGGTTTTCTTCCAAGATTTGCTTGGCGCGATCGTAGTTGCGGTCGATGATGCCACGAATTTCAGCGTCAATGAGTCGGGCTGTCTCATCGGAGATATGCTTGGTTTGCGCGACCGAGCGTCCTAAGAAGACTTCGCCTTCTTCTTCTGCATACAGAAGCGGACCCAATTTTTCCGAGAAGCCCCACTGCGTGACCATTTTGCGAGCAATATCCGTCGCTCGCTCGATGTCATTCGACGCCCCCGTCGAAACTTTTTCTTTGCCGTATATCAGCTCTTCAGCCAAGCGTCCGCCATAAAGGCTTGAAATCATCGAGTCGAGGTGCTGACGCGACATGCTGATCCTGTCTTGCTCAGGCAAGTACATGGTCACACCCAATGCACGTCCACGTGGGATAATGGATACCTTATACACAGGGTCATGTTCAGGCACCAAGCGACCAACAATTGCGTGACCTGCTTCGTGATAGGCGGTTGACTCTTTGGTTTCTTCCGACATCACCATTGAACGGCGCTCTGCACCCATCATGATTTTGTCTTTCGCCAGTTCAAACTCGACCATCGATACGACACGTTTGTTACCACGCGCAGAGAACAATGCTGCTTCGTTAACAAGGTTAGCCAAGTCAGCCCCTGAGAAGCCCGGCGTACCGCGCGCAATCAGTGACGCATCGACATCATTGCCTAGCGGTACTTTGCGCATGTGTACTTTGAGAATATGCTCACGGCCACGCACATCTGGCAAACTCACCACCACTTGACGGTCAAAACGACCAGGACGCAATAGCGCAGGGTCCAATACATCTGGACGGTTCGTCGCCGCAATGACGATAACGCCTTCGTTGCCCTCAAAGCCATCCATTTCGACCAACATCTGGTTCAAGGTCTGCTCACGTTCGTCATGACCTCCGCCAAGCCCAGCGCCACGCTGACGACCGACAGCGTCGATTTCATCGATAAAGATGATGCAAGGTGAGGCTTTCTTCGCTTGCTCGAACATATCGCGGACGCGTGATGCACCCACACCTACGAACATTTCCACGAAATCGGAGCCGGAAATGGTAAAGAACGGTACTTTGGCTTCACCCGCAATCGCTTTGGCTAGCAAGGTTTTACCGGTACCCGGAGGGCCGACCATCAATACGCCGGTTGGGATTTTACCCCCTAACTTTTGGAAACGGCTTGGGTCGCGCAAGTAATCTACCAACTCCTTTACGTCTTCTTTGGCTTCATCACAGCCTGCAACGTCAGTAAAGGTCGTTTTAACCTGCTCCTCACTCATCATTTTGGCTTTTGATTTACCAAAAGACATGGCGCCTTTGCCGCCACCACCTTGCATCTGGCGCATGAAGAAAATCCATACCCCGATAAGCAGTAGCATTGGGAACCAAGAAATGAAGATCGATGCCAACATACTTGGCTCTTCAGGTGGCGTCCCTTTCACGCGCACGTTTTTGTTAAGCAAATCATCCAAAAGCTTTGGATCATTCATCACAGGCATAAAGGTGACATAGCGTGAGCCGTCACGTCGGGTGACACTCAGCTCACGATCGTCAAATTTTACTTCCTGTATTTGATCGTTGCCGATTTCGCGTACGAAAGAGGTATAGTCGACTTGACGACCGGCGCTGTCCCCTGGTCCAAAGCTTTGGAACACAGACATTAAGACAACGGCGATAACCAGCCACAGAATCAAGTTTTTTGCCATGTCACTCAAGGTGTTAGCCTCGCATAACTGAGATAGATAAATGTAAGGGTACTACAGTTTATAACCTGTAGCCACAATGTAGACTTCTCGCGACCTTGCACGGGATGAGTCGGGTTTTCGAATTTTGACCGCTGTAAACATTTTACGCACCTCGGCCAAATACTGATCAAAGCCTTCGCCTTGAAAAACTTTTACCACGAAGCTGCCTTTCGGCCCCAGCACTTCACGGCACATCTCTAATGCCAGTTCGACCAAATACATCGCTTTGGGTTGATCGGCTGCCTGATTGCCGCTCATGTTTGGCGCCATGTCAGACATCACCACATCAACTTGGTTGGGTTGAATGCGCTCGAGCAAGGTGTCGAGCACCGCTTGTTCGCGAAAATCCCCTTGAAGAAAGCTAACACCTGGCATAGGATCCATGGGTAGGATATCGCAAGCAATCACTTGCCCGTCGTCACCGACTTGTGTCGCGGCATATTGCGACCAACCTCCAGGCGCAGCGCCCAGATCGACCACTGTCATTCCCGGTTTCAAGATGCGATCTTTTTGCTGAATCTCTTCTAGCTTAAAAATAGCCCGAGACCGATATCCTTTTTTCTGCGCTTCATGAACGTACTTATCGTCGAAGTGTTCTTTCAGCCAGCGTCCTGAGCTGGCAGAGTGTTTTTTATTCGCCATGTTGTTCCTACTACGCCCGCCAATGCACCACATTCATATAAAATTCAGGCAATTGTGTGCGTTAGCTTATTCTCAAAGACAGACTCACTCTCACCCAGCAGACGACGTGCATGGCATCTGCCCACTTTCTACTGTTTCAGTTTGTGGTGAGATGGCGTTAGAATGGCATGTTTTCAACCCCTAGCAAATAGAAATCGAGCCAACATGAAACTCAGCACCAAACAAAAACAGTATCTCAAAGGACTGGCTCACCCGCTTAAGCCTGTAGTCTTAATGGGCGCCAATGGTTTAACTGAAGCCGTGGTCGCTGAAATTGAGCTTGCGCTTGACCACCACGAGCTGATTAAAGTGAAAGTGGCCTCTGAAGACCGTGAGACCAAAAACCTGATTATCGACGCGATCCTACGGGAAACAGGCGCCGAAAAAGTGCAGGTGATCGGTAAAACTTTGGTCATTTATCGCCAAAGCGACGCACGCAAAATTGAATTACCACGCAAATAATCACCTGTGTGATCAAGTACGTGCTGTAGCATAACAAAAAGGCCGCATTGCGGCCTTTTTACTGTGTCAGCATCGGAGAAAAGTTACATTCCGTAACACTTTCCTACACGTAATCGACGCTATCAATTTCGAACTCTTTGACGCCACCTGGGGTGGTAATGCTCACTTCTTCACCTTCTTCTTTACCAATCAGGCCGCGAGCAATGGGAGAATTCACCGAAATCAAATTCGCTTTGATGTCGGCTTCATCATCACCCACGATCCGATAGGTCACTTCTTCGTCAGTGCTCACGTCAATCAAGGTGACCGTCGCGCCAAAAATCACTTTGCCATTATTCGGCATCTTAGTGACATCAATCACCTGTGCCACCGACAGCTTGTATTCGATGTCACGGATTTGCGCCTCACAAATGCCCTGCTCTTCACGAGCCGCATGATATTCTGCGTTTTCTTTTAAGTCGCCGAGCTCACGCGCCTCTGCAATGGCGTTGGAGATCTCAGGGCGACGCTTGATCAACTTGTCCAGCTCTTCTCGTAGCAGCTGCTCACCGCGTACGGTCATTGGCACTTTATCCATAAATGACATTACCTCTTTCAATCCACAGCAAAGGGATTTTGGCAAAACAAAGCCACGCCCAAACAGAGTATCTGGGCGCGGCGGAATTCAACGCTTTTTTTAGATTGTAAACAAGAATTCGCGCAAAATCATCTCTGATCCGGTGATAGCGTGAGCCATCCATCGGCTATCCGCTTCGCCCCCAGCCCAGCTGACCGCTTGGCCACCCCGAACGGCTTGTCTTCAAGGCTAGACAGGGTAGGATGGCATGCATGCGCAAACAAAAAGGCTTTTACCATGCTGTCCGCTCTTTTCCGCCGCCTCACCCCCATGGCGGTTTTCCTCGTGCCGTTTGCATCGGCCTCCGCGCCGTCGTTAACACTGGAACAACTGACACCGCTACTCCCCAAAGGCAGCCAAGTCGCGCTATGGGTGAGTGATGCGCAGCAAAATCAGCCCCAGATCAGTGAGCAAGCCGATGCGCTGCTGCCCCCAGCCAGTACACAAAAACTCCTCACCGGACTCGCCGCTCGGCTTTATTTACCGAGCACTTTCCGTTTTTCCACCCGATTGGTGCAAACCGGTGATGACATCGCCCTTATTTTTAACGGTGACCCCTCACTGACTCGAAAGGATATTCGTCAACTGCTGAGTCAATTACCGCGTCGTGGTCTCGATACCATTAACAACCTCTATCTGGATGGGCATGCGTTTGCTGGTCGCACCCGTGCGCCTGGCTGGCCATGGGACATTTTAGCGGTCTGCTACAGTGCACCTTCCACGGCAATCACCCTCAATCACAACTGTGTGCAAGGTGCGATTTATAGCCAGCCTGATAGCACGTTGACACGCGTGCATGTCCCTGACCACCAGCCCGTTTCGGTAGAGAACCAAGCGCGAGCGGTAAGCGAGGACGAACAAGCTACCCGCCATTGCGGTCTCGATCTCACCGCGACACCGCAAAATACGTATTATTTTTCCGGTTGCCTCCCGCATCGGGAGCGTCCGCTGCCACTCAACTTTGCCGTACAGACCCCTTCGACTTACGTCAAAGCCATTGTGGCCGATGAGCTCGCGCGCCTGAATGTGCGTGTGAAAGGCGATATCCAAGTGGCGCGGGCGCCCAGCCAGTCACGCGAGTTGGCTCGTCACCAGTCAGTGCCCCTTACCTCCCTACTCACCACGATGTTGCGCGACTCTGACAACCTCATTGCCGACAATCTTCTCAAAGCCTTGGGACGCCGCTACTTTCAGCAGCCTGGCTCTTATCGCAATGGCGTCGCGGCGGTGAAAGCGATATTGCAGGAGGCTGGGATTGACCTATCACAGGCTGTGCTGGTCGATGGCTCAGGGCTGTCTCGTAATAACCGTCTCAGCGCCCGCCAACTGGCGCAGGTGATGCATTACATCACCACTCACCCGGCACTTGGCATGGTTCAAATGCTCCCCACTGCCGGTGTGGATGGTACCCTCAAGTATCGCCAGAGCATTCGCCACGCCCCCATAAAAGGGCGTCTAAAGGCCAAAAGTGGTTCGCTGTATGGCAGCTTTAATCTAGCTGGGGTTTTGGAAGATGATTCAGGAAACCAACATATCGTGGTGCAACTTGTCAGTCATTATCATCCCGAGGAAGACGCACAGCCGGAGAATGTGCCCTCGCCGATTACTCAGTTTGAGCGTGAATTTTATATGGCGCTGATCCGCGGCCAGTTGTTGCCTACACGAGCGCCATCTCACTGAACAAAAAAGCCCGCCAAGATGGCGGGCTCATACGCGTTGACAATCATACTGTTATGATTTGGTCAGCACCCGTGCATGCAACGATTGCACAGGATTGACTTTACTCATATCGGCGGCCGTTAACGCCATACAGGTCGCGAAAGCAGCATTCAAGGTCGTGGTATAATTCACTTTAGTCGCCAGTGCGCCACGGCGCAGCACTTTTGAGTCCTCAATCGCTTGACGCCCTTCCGTGGTATTGACGATATAGCTGTACTCACCGTTTTTGATGCGATCAAGAATGTGTGGTCGCCCTTCATGTACCTTATTGACCAGACGCGGATTGATGCCCGCCTCGCCAAGGATCACCGCGGTGCCGTGGGTCGCGTCGAGCTCAAAACCAAGCTTGAGCAACTTCGCCGCTAAATCCACCACGCGCTGCTTGTCATTATTGCGCACCGATAACAAGGCACGTCCACCCTCGCTGTAGGCTTTACCACAGGCTAAATCCGCTTTGGCAAACGCTTCGGCAAAGGTATCACCGACACCCATCACCTCGCCGGTCGAGCGCATTTCAGGGCCCAGCAGTGGATCAACCCCTGGGAATTTATTGAACGGCAGCACTACCTCTTTGACCGAGTAATAAGGTGGAATCACCTCTTTAACAAACCCTTGCTCGGCCAGTGAGCGTCCGGCCATGACCCGTGCTGCAATTTTCGCGAGCGGGACACCGGTCGCCTTGGACACAAATGGGACAGTACGCGCCGCACGCGGGTTGACTTCAATGAGATAGATTTCATCATCTTTCACCGCAAATTGGGTGTTGACCAAACCTTTGACGCCTAGCTCCAACGCCAGCTTACGCACCTGTTCACGCATGCGATCTTGGATATCGTCACTGAGGGTATAAGCTGGTAGCGAGCAAGCGGAGTCACCAGAGTGCACGCCAGCTTGCTCGATGTGCTCCATAATGCCGCCAATCACGGCGGTTTCACCATCGCACACGGCATCGATGTCCACTTCAGTCGCGTCATCCAAGAAATGATCCAGCAGGACTGGGGACTCATGCGACACACTCACCGCCTCGTTAAAGTAGCGGCGCAGGTCGGTTTCATCATAGACAATTTCCATCGCTCGCCCGCCGAGGACGTAGGACGGACGCACCACCAGCGGATAACCAATTTCTTTGGCTTTCTCCACTGCTTGTTCCAGTGCGGTGACGGTGGCGTTAGCAGGCTGTTTAAGGCCAAGGCGCTGCACCGCATCTTGGAAACGCTCGCGATCTTCAGCACGGTCAATCGCATCTGGGCTGGTACCGATAATCGGCACACCCGCCGCTTCTAAGTCACGGGCAAGTTTAAGTGGCGTTTGCCCACCATACTGAACAATGACCCCTTCAGGCTTTTCAACGTTCACAATGGCGAGTACGTCTTCCAAGGTGATCGGCTCAAAATAGAGGCGGTCAGAGGTGTCATAATCGGTAGAAACGGTTTCAGGGTTACAGTTGACCATAATGGTTTCAAAACCATCTTCACGCAGGGCCAGGGATGCGTGGACACAGCAGTAGTCGAACTCGATCCCTTGCCCGATTCGGTTCGGGCCACCGCCAATAACCATGATCTTCTTCTTATCCGTCGGCTGTGACTCGCACTCTTCATCGTAGGTAGAGTACATATACGCGGTGTCAGAAGAGAACTCAGCGGCACAGGTATCCACACGTTTGTAGACAGGATGAATCTGGAACTTGTCACGCAGTTTGCGTACTTCAATTTCCGACACGCCTAACAAGGTTGCCAAACGGACATCAGAAAAACCTTTACGTTTTAACTGACGCAGCGCGGCTTTGTTGAGCCCCGCGAAGCCTTGCTCACGCACTTGCTGCTCATGTTTGACAATGTCTTCAATTTGTACCAAAAACCAGCGGTCGATATTGGTGAGATTAAACACGCCATCGACCGACATACCGGCACGAAACGCATCGGCAATGTACCAAATCCGTTCGGCGCCGGGCTCTTTGAGTTCATGACGAATTTTAGTTAACGCCGTATCGTCATCCAGGTTTACCATCTCATCAAAACCCGCCGCGCCCACTTCCAGACCGCGTAATGCTTTTTGCAGTGATTCTTGCTGGTTACGGCCAATCGCCATCACCTCACCCACTGACTTCATCTGGGTGGTTAAACGGTCGTTCGCGCCGGCAAATTTTTCAAAGTTAAAGCGTGGGATTTTAGTCACGACATAATCGATGGTCGGCTCGAACGAGGCGGGCGTTGCGCCACCGGTGATATCGTTCATCAACTCGTCAAGGGTAAAGCCCACCGCCAACTTGGCTGCCACTTTCGCAATTGGGAAGCCGGTCGCTTTTGAGGCCAATGCCGAAGAGCGTGATACCCGCGGGTTCATCTCGATGATCACCATGCGGCCATTTTTGGGGTTAATCCCAAACTGTACATTTGAGCCGCCTGTTTCAACGCCAATTTCGCGCAAAACAGCCAACGACGCATTGCGCATCAATTGGTATTCTTTGTCGGTCAGGGTTTGCGCCGGCGCCACCGTGATAGAGTCCCCCGTGTGGACCCCCATGGCGTCGAAGTTTTCAATCGAGCAAACAATGATGCAGTTGTCGTTTTTATCCCGCACCACTTCCATTTCGTATTCTTTCCAACCAATGAGTGACTCATCAATCAACAACTCATTGGTGGGGGATAAATCGAGGCCGCGCTCGCAAATCTCTTTGAACTCTTCCTGGTTGTAGGCGATGCCCCCACCAGTGCCTCCCATGGTAAAGGAGGGACGGATAATACAAGGGAAGCCCACTTCGTCGAGCACCTTGTGCGCCTCATCCATGCTGTGGGCGATGCCCGCACGCGGACAATCCAAACCAATGCTTTGCATCGCCTCATCGAAGCGATGGCGGTCTTCGGCTTTGTCTATTGCGTCAGCGGTGGCGCCGATCATTTCCACGCCAAATTCGGCTAACACGCCATGGCGCTCGAGATCCAGTGCACAGTTCAAACCTGTCTGGCCACCCATGGTTGGCAGTACGGCGTCAGGGCGTTCTTTTTCGATGATGTGTTTCACCACCTGCCACTGGATAGGCTCGATGTAAGTGGCATCGGCCATCTCTGGATCTGTCATGATGGTGGCAGGGTTGGAATTGACCAAGATGACACGATAACCCTCTTCGCGCAGGGCTTTACACGCTTGTGCCCCTGAGTAGTCAAATTCGCAGGCTTGGCCAATGATAATCGGGCCTGCGCCCAAGATAAGGATGCTTTTTATGTCTGTGCGTTTTGGCATGCTCAACGACTCCAATTAGGCGCGATGTTGTTTGATGAGGTCGATAAAATGATCAAAAAGTGGCGCGGCATCATGCGGCCCTGGGCTTGCCTCTGGGTGCCCTTGGAAACTAAATGCGGGTTTATCCGTGCGATGAATACCTTGTAAGCTACCATCAAACAAAGACACATGGGTCGCGCGCAGCGTCTCTGGCAGGCTGTCTTTATCGGCCGCAAAGCCATGGTTTTGGCTGGTGATCATCACCACACCACGCTCCAAATCTTTGACCGGATGGTTAGCCCCGTGATGACCAAACTTCATCTTAATTGTGTTCGCCCCACTGGCGAGGGCTAATATTTGATGGCCAAGACAAATGCCAAACAAAGGCAAGCCTTCTGACAAAAACGTGCGCGTCGCTTCAATCGCGTAATCACACGGCGCCGGATCGCCAGGGCCATTGGATAAGAAAACCCCATCCGGGCTCATCGCTAACACCTCTTCCGCTGGCGTGGTCGCGGGCACGACCGTCAAGCGACAGCCACGGTCAACTAACATGCGCAAAATATTGCGTTTAGCACCAAAGTCATAGGCCACCACGTGATACGGCAACTCACCTTCTACGGCAGCCTCGGGCAAGCCTTGATGAAGCTGCCAAGAGCCTTGTGTCCAGCGGTAGCTTTCTTTTGTGGTCACTTCTTTGGCGAGATCCATTCCCTTCAAGCCAGGAAAGTCCTGCGCTTTCGCGAGCGCCAAGGCCTCATCCACACTGTCACCGGCCACAATACAGCCGTTCTGCGCGCCCTTCTCTCGCAACAAGCGCGTGAGTTTCCGCGTATCGATATCGGCAATACCGAGAATGTTGTGCTGTTTGAGGTAGTCAGAAAGGGATTGTTGATTGCGGAAGTTGCTGGCTAACAGGGGAAGATCACGAATAACGAGGCCTTGGGCATGAACTTGGCTAGATTCTTCGTCTTCGGAGTTGGTGCCGGTGTTGCCAATATGAGGATAGGTGAGTGTCACAATCTGGCGGGAATAAGAGGGGTCGGTTAATATTTCTTGGTACCCCGTCATCGAGGTATTGAAAACCACTTCTCCCACCGCGGTGCCATCAGCGCCGATTGGGGTACCGTGGAACACTGTCCCATCTTCTAGGACTAAGAGCGCAGACTTGCTCAAGACAACCTCCAGTTATATAGAAATGCACTTTTTACGACTAACGTTGCATTCACGTATTCCATCTAAGATCAAAACTCACGTCAAGCTGAATTTTGACAAATTGCGCGCATTCTAGGGATGCACAGGGGGACTGTCAATCAAAGCGCGTGATTTTTCTTTATTTTATTCGCCACTCATAAAGAAACGGCCGCCAAAGCGCTATAACAACAAGCCTCACCCATGAATTACGGATAAAAAACGCGCAAAAGGCACGCTTAATGTGTTTTTCATCAACACCTTTTTACCCTTATCAGAAAAGGTAAATTAGCAAACGTTTACTCATGCAACAAAAGCATGCATAAGGGCTATCTGTCACCATAATGACAACAAACACAAGATTAGTGGTAATAATGTCTGAACCAGGAAGCCAACCGACAGAGGAAGAGGGAAAAGCAGAAAAAAACATCGCGCCGAGGCGCGATGAATAATTATTTAAGATTGAGGACGTCTTGCATCGTGTATAAACCACGTTGATGCTGATTGAGCCAAACCGCAGCTCGTACGGCGCCTTTGGCAAAGGTGTTTCGATTAGACGCCTTGTGAGTAATTTCTACACGCTCGCCAATATCGGCAAACATCGCCGTATGCTCGCCAACAATGTCACCTGCTCGAAGCGTGGCAAAGCCAATTTCATCTTTGCTTCGCTCTCCGGTGATCCCTTCACGCGCATAAACCGCCACATCGCTAAGTTTATTTCCCATCGCGCCGGCAATGGCTTCACCCATACCGAGTGCGGTACCAGATGGTGCATCAACTTTATGACGGTGGTGCGCTTCAACAATTTCAATGTCGCACTCCTCTCCCATCACTTGGGCTGCCTGCTCTAACAACTTGAAGACAAGATTGACACCAACACTGTAATTCGGGGCCATCACCATGGCTGTCGAAGCCGCCGCTTCTTCAATGGTTTGCTTTTGCGAGTCATCAAACCCTGTCGTACCTATGACCAACTGCTTGCCTTGTGCTTGGCATAACGTCAGGTTGGCCAGGGTCGCAGTAGGGGCGGTGAAATCAATGACCACATCGAAGTCGTCACTCACTTTCGCCAAATCGTCCACCACATTAACGCCTAACCGGCCAATGCCCGCGAGCTCTCCCGCATCGGTACCGACTAAGCTGGATTCCGGTCTTTCGCTCGCGGCCCCTAAAGTGGCACCTGGATACTGTGAAACCGCTTGGATAAGGTTGCGACCCATGCGCCCAGCCGCGCCTGCTATGGCAATACGTACCATGATTTTCCCCTTTGTCACTATGCCAGTTCACTGGCTCCTTCTTGGTAGCCAATCACTCTAGCGCGTTCCTTGGCACTTGTATATTGGCGAAAAAAAGGGAAGCCCGTGCTCCCCTCGCCGTCTTGAACATCACCCTAGGTGACTTCTCGAATTTGCAACTCTTTAGGCACTTCAAAAAACATGTTTTCTTCACGCCCAGCGAGATTATCAACATGGGTGGCACCCAACTGCTTGATTCGCTCGATAATTTGATCCACTAACTCTTCTGGTGCCGACGCACCGGCCGTGATCCCGACCGTCTGCTTGCCTTCAAACCAGGCCGGATCGATATCTTCCGCCGTATCGGTTAAATAACCTGGCGTACCGAGTTTTTCGGATAACTCGCGCAGACGGTTTGAGTTGGAGCTGTTTTTTGACCCAACCACCACCATCACATCACAGCTTTGCGCTAAATCGCGCACTGCGTCTTGGCGGTTCTGGGTGGCATAACAAATGTCGTCTTTACGTGGTCCTTGGATGTTAGGAAACACCTTACGCAAGGTATCAATCACATCCGCGGTTTCATCGACCGACAGGGTGGTTTGGCTCACATAGTGCAAGTTATCAGGATCGCTCACCTTCAAGGTATACACATCCTCTGGGGTTTCGACCAAATACATGCCGCCGGTTTCACTGGCGTATTGCCCCATGGTGCCTTCCACTTCAGGGTGGCCGGCATGGCCGATCAGTACCACTTCCATATTCTTACGACTGGCACGCGCAACCTCCATATGCACTTTCGTCACCAGCGGGCACGTGGCATCAAATACGGTTAACTGACGCGACTTGGCCTCATTACGCACCGCTTGCGACACGCCGTGGGCGGAGAAAATCACAATATTGTCGTCGGGCACTTCGCTGATCTGCTCAACAAAAATCGCCCCACGCTGCTTTAAGCCTTCCACCACAAAGCGGTTATGCACCACTTCATGACGGACATAAATGGGGGGTTGATAGATTTCTAGCGCGCGCTCAACAATACTGATGGCACGGTCAACCCCTGCGCAAAAGCCACGGGGATTGGCAAGTAAGATCTTCATGTGTCCGCCTTTATTGCACACTTATAATTTCAACATCAAAAATGACGGTCTTCCCAGCCAGTGGGTGGTTAAAATCAACCGTGACGGAATCCCCAGTCACTGCCGTCACAATGCCCGGGATCTCCTTCCCTTGCGGCCCACTAAAGGCAATGATCGCCCCTTCTTCTGCGGGCGTTTCTCCACCAAAGTGACGGCGATCCATGTGATGGATATTATCCGGATTAGGCTGGCCGAATGCATCCTCTGGTGCCAAGGTGAAGCTGCTCGACTCCCCTTCTTTTAAACCAAGAAGGCAAGTTTCAAAGTTTTCCGTCAAGCTACCGTCGCCCATCACCAGCTTCGCCGGTTTACCCGCATTATGGGTGGTATCGGCAACCGAACCATCTTCCAGTTTGATGGTAAAGTGCATAATGACTTCGCTAGACGCTGTGATTGCTTTCATGATTCATCCTTTTAGACAGTCGCGGTTTTGCTGATAGATACGCATCATCCTTGTTTGGTCGATGACTGGCCTTGACGAAAACTATCTAGGATTATCAATGCAGCGCCCAAACATATCGCCGAATCGGCGAGATTAAACGCTGGCCAGTGCGAACTCCCGAGATAAAAATCAAGGAAATCAATCACGTAGCCATGCACAAGACGATCAAACAAATTACCCAGTGCGCCACCAATGATCATCGCATAGGCAATATTGATCATGCGTTTGCTGGCCGGTGTTCCCCGCATCCAATACGCCAATAATCCGCTCACCCCCAGTGCAATCGCACTGAACAGCCAACGCTGCCAACCGCCGGCATCACTTAAAAAACTAAACGCCGCGCCGTGGTTGTGCACGTATGTAAGATTGAAAAAAGGCAGCACTTCAATCCGATTTGCAAACCCGTATTCCATGGTTTGCATCACCAGCCACTTGCTGCCGATATCGAGAGCAAAGACCAGCGGCGCTAGCCAAAGCCAGCGCCATCCTGATTGTGAGAGGGAAAGAGTCTGCATCACGCAAATTGGCGAGTTTCGCCTTCTCCTGCAATATTGGTCACGCAACGGCCACAGATCTCTTCATGACCCGCAATGGTGCCAACATCAGCGACATGGTGCCAACAGCGCTCACACTTAGCCGCGCTTGATGCCGCCACGTCCACAGCCAACCCGTCGAGTTCAGTCTGTGTTGCGGAATCAGGGGCATCTCCCGCGATCACGGTCGCTTTCGAGGTCAACAGCACAAAGCGAAGTTCGTCGCCCATCAAGCGCAGCTTCTCGGCAAAGTCTGTCGGTGCATAAAGCGTGACTTCCGCTTCTAATGAACCGCCGATGACTTTTTCATTCCGGGCTTGCTCTAGGGTTTTGTTCACTGCACCGCGAACATCGAGCAATTTCGCCCAGAACGCCTGATTCAGCACAGCCTGCTGTTCTAAGTCAAACAAGCCGTCATACCAGACTTCGGTGAAGACAAACTTGGTTCGCTCGCCGGGCATTTCATTCCAGATCTCATCCGCGGTAAATGACATAATCGGTGCCATCCAGCGTACCAGTGCTTCCACGATGTGGAACAGCGCCGTTTGACAGCTGCGGTGCGCATGGCTGCCTGCTTTGGCTGTGTACTGACGATCCTTGATGATATCGAGGTAGAACGAGCCCATTTCAATCGAGCAGAACTGCATCAAACGCTGAGTCACTTGGTGGAAGTTACAGGCATCATACGCGGCAGTGATCTCTTGCTGTGCTTCGAGGGCGCGGCTGACGGCCCAGCGATCGACCGCCACCAAATCGTCTGGAGCAACCAAGTCAGTTTTAGGGTCAAAACCGTGTAGGTTAGCCAGCAAGAAGCGCGAGGTATTACGGATACGACGATAGGCATCGGCACTGCGTTTTAGAATTTCATCCGACACACTGATCTCACCCGTATAATCGGTTGATGCCACCCACAAACGGAGAATATCAGCACCCAGCTTGTTCATCACATCTTGCGGCATGATGGTATTTCCCAGCGACTTCGACATCTTGCGGCCATTACCGTCGACGGTGAAACCATGGGTGAGTACACGGCGGTATGGGGCTTTGTCTTTAATTGCCACCGACGTCATCAGTGATGACTGGAACCAGCCACGGTGTTGATCCGAGCCTTCCAAATACATATCGGCTTCTTGACCGTTAAACTCGTCACGCTGATTAACCACAGCATAGTGCGTTGCGCCAGAGTCAAACCACACATCCAGGGTATCCAAGACTTTCTCGTACTGATCAGCGTCATCGCCCAACAGTTCATTCAGATCTAAGTCCCACCACGCTTGAATACCGGCTTTCTCTACGCGCTGAGCCACCTGCTCAATCAGGTTGAGCGTATCCGGGTGTAGCTCTGAGGTTTCTTTATGAACGAACAGGGCAATAGGCACGCCCCAAGTGCGCTGGCGCGAAATACACCAGTCTGGACGCCCTTCCACCATTGACTCAATGCGGCTTTGTCCCCAGTCAGGGATCCATTCAACGTTCTTGATCTCTTGCAGCGCTTTATCTCGCAGACCCGCTTTGTCCATGGCAATGAACCATTGCGGCGTGGCACGGAAGATAATCGGTGTTTTGTGGCGCCAGCAATGCGGGTAGCTGTGCTCATACGCGTGATGATGCAATAAGGCACCGTGCGTTTTCAGCGCTTCAATCACGCTGTCGTTGGCTTTAAACACGTGTTGACCGGCAAACAGCGGCGTGTCGGGCAGATACACACCATTGCTGCCAACCGGATTAGCCACTTCAAGATCGTATTTTTGACCGACCACAAAGTCTTCTTGACCATGCCCTGGCGCCGTGTGAACCACACCGGTACCCGATTCAGTGGTAACGTGATCGCCTAGGATAACCGGCACATCAAAGTCATAAAAAGGGTGTTGAACACGTTGTAGCTCCAGCGCTTCACCTTTACAGAAACCAAGGTTGTGATAATGCTCAATACCCGCGCGATCCATCACATCTTTTGCCAGCTCTGCGGCAAGGATCAAGCGCTGTGGCTGGTCACCTTCCACTTGCACCAAGACGTATTCCAAGTCCGCCGCAACGGCGACCGCACGGTTCGCTGGCAAAGTCCAAGGCGTCGTGGTCCAGATCACCGCGGATACTGGGCCTTCGCCTTGGTGATCGCCCGCTAGGGTAAATACGTTCAATAACGCCTGCTCATCAACCGCGCGGAAAGTGACGTCAATTGACGGTGATGTTTTATCTTGGTACTCAACTTCGGCTTCCGCGAGCGCCGAACCACAGTCTGTACACCAATGCACTGGCTTGAAGCCTTTGTGCAAATGACCATTGCCCGCAATTTTACCCAGCGCTCGGATAATATTGGCTTCGGTATTAAAGTCCATGGTCAGGTAAGGCTTATCCCACTCACCTAATACGCCAAGCCGTTTGAAGTCAGCTTTTTGACCTTCTACTTGCTTGGCCGCGTATTCACGACATTTTTCCCGGAACTCGGCGGTGGAGATTTTCTGACCCGGCTTGCCAACTTTTTTCTCTACCATCAATTCGATAGGTAGACCATGGCAGTCCCAGCCAGGGACGTACGGTGCGTCATAGTCCGCCAGCGTTTTCGATTTAATAATAATGTCTTTGAGAATTTTATTAACAGAGTGACCAATGTGAATATTGCCGTTCGCGTACGGAGGACCGTCATGCAAAATAAATGTTTTTTTGCCTTTCTTCGCTTGACGGATTGCACCGTAAAGATCTTCATCGTACCAACGCTTGAGCATATCAGGCTCGCGCTTAGCAAGATTACCTCGCATCGGAAACGCGGTTTCCGGCAGGTTTAAGGTATCTTTGTAGTCACTCATTGATTATTGATTCCGTATGGAGGTTACACTCTAGACATTATTGGCATCAGCCAGCCACGCACGCGCGGCTGATGCATCTCGTTGAATTTGCATTTTTAACGCGTCTACTGACGCAAATTTGGTCTCGTCACGCAACTTATGTAACAAGCTCACTTCAAGCTGTTTGCCGTATAAGTCGAGCGTGTGATCAAAAAGGTGTACTTCGAGTTGCTGGTGCGTGCCGTTTACCGTAGGACGGCGCCCTACATTCGCCACCCCAGGCAATGATTGCCCATCGATGGCCACCGTTACCGCATAGACACCAGACACAGGTGAAACGCGACGTTTAAGCAACACATTTGCAGTAGGAAAACCAATCGTCCGCCCTAGCTTGCGACCGTGGGCAACCCGGCCACAAATACTGTAAGGACGCCCAAGCATATCGGCCGCCACTTGCATCTTTCCGGCGGAAAGTGCATCACGAATCGCCGTGCTACTCACACGCCGATCGCTCACACAAAAGCTCTCGGTACTGACAACCGCAAAGTCATGCTCTTGTCCGGCTTGTTTTAAGCGCGAAAAGTCGCCAGTTCGCTTAAGGCCAAAGCGAAAGTCGTCACCCACAACCAGAAACTTAACACCCAATTGATTGACCAACAAGCGGTCCACAAAGGCATCAGGGCTCATGGCGGCGAATGCCGGGGTAAAACTCACGCACAACAGCCTGTCGACGCCCAGTTTGGCAAGCTGGGTGTATTTGTCCCGCAATCGCGATAAACGGGCAGGCGCTTGCTCTCCGAGAAATAACTCGAGCGGTTGCGGCTCGAACAGCATGACGGTCGCAGGCAAGTCAAGGGCTCTGGCCTTCTCAACGACTTGACGCAAAACAGCCTGGTGGCCGAGGTGGACACCATCGAAATTCCCGATGGTCAGTACACAGCCTCGGTGTTGCGCCCGGATGTTGTGGATGCCTCGAATTAATTCCATCGCCTGCTGACTATTTGAACTATTAAAACTGGCGGATTATATACTAGTCAGCGCTGGCAATCAGCCCTGGATTGATAATCCGCGCGCTCTATCATCCACGATGACGAATATCACTCACCCGTACACCGAGCAACAGGGCGGTGACAAGATAAAGCGCGCCGCCTCCCACAATAAGGCTGGCTAACGTTAAGCTTCGAGATAACAAAGACATCGACACCCACTGAGACAACGCAGGCATCACCAGGTACAAACCGGCGATCATCACCCCCACAGCCAACACGAGTTTGCTAATAAATCCGACGGTTGCACGCGATAATTGATAAATGCCTTGGCGGTGTAATCCTTGATAGAGCAGGCCGGCGTTAATCAACGCAGACAGTGCGGTGGCTATGGCCAGCCCGACATAACTAAACAAGTAAGCAAAAATGGCGTTGAAAACCATGTTACTCGCCATCGCTATCACACCATACTTTACGGGCGTTTTGGTGTCTTGGCGGGCGTAGTAACCAGGCGCAAGGACCTTGATCACCATAAAATTGACCAAGCCACAGGCATAAGCCATCAACGATAAACTCGCCGCTTCTACGTCAGGGACGCCAAATTCACCACGCATAAAGAGCACCATCAACATCGGTTGGGCAAGCACGATCAAACCCGCCATCGCTGGGATCCCAAGGAGCAACACCATACGCACGCCCCAATCCATGGTGGCAGAAAATTGCTGAGACGATTGGTCAACATGCTTTTTCGATAGCGCCGGCAAGATCACGGTGGCAATGGCAATACCAAACAGACCGAGCGGAAATTCAAGCAAGCGATCAGAGTAATACAGCCAACTGATCGACCCTGTCATCAAGAAACTGGCAATAAAGGTGTCGAATAATAGGTTAATTTGGCTCACCGAGACCCCGAAAAGCGCGGGAATCATCAGCTGGCGTATTTTCACTACCCCAGGATGCTGCCAGCCCCACTTAGGTTTTACCAGCATGCCTTCTTGAGAGAGGAAAGGCAGTTGAAATAAAAGCTGAACCGCGCCCCCAATAAAGACACCAATCGCCAAACCTATTTCAGGTTGGGCAAGATGCGGGGAGAGCCCTATCGCCGCCGCGATAATGGCGATATTCAAAAAAACAGGGGTAAAGCTCGACACCGCAAATTTATTGAGGGTGTTAAGTATCGCCCCAGATAAAGCCACAAAGGTAATAAACCATAAGTAAGGGAAGGTAATTTTGAGCATCAAGCTCGCCAACTCAAACTTGGCACCGTCAGGCCGGCCCTCGAGCCAATCAACGAACCAACCTGTACCAAACAGCGCCGCTAGGACGGGCGAACCGACCACCCCGAGCAAGGTGACAAGAGTGACCAAGCCACCTAAGGTGCCCACCACATTGGCGACCAGTTCACGCGAGTGCGCGCGTGTGTCATCATTTTTATCTCGCGCTTGATATTCAGTTAATACGGGCACAAACGCTTGCGAGAAGGCGCCTTCTGCGAACAAACGACGCAAAAAGTTCGGAATTTTGTTGGCGAAAAAGAACACATCGGCGGCGGCGCCTGCCCCCATCAAGTTCGCGATCACCACATCACGGACCAGCCCTAAAACACGGGACACCAAAGTCATGGTGCTCACGATGAGCCCAGAGCGTAAAAGTCGCTTACTCACGGTTACCTCTTGAAAACACGTGCCCAATGCGCGTCACTGTCGCACCTTCATTGTTTCTTTCCGCTGTCACGTTATCGCTGACATCGATAAGAAATGGAAATATAGGTGACGTCGGGGCTGAAATGCTGATAGAATCAGCCGCCATATTAACTGTGATAACCCCGCAGCGCCAACACATCGTTGGAGCGGCGGATCTTTGCACAAATGAATTGACAATAGAGGTAAAAAGAGGCATAGTCCTCCGCCTTGAAATGTCACCGAACAAAAAGATTTGGGAGTTAGACCCTTGGCGAATATCAAATCTGCTAAGAAGCGTGCGATCCAGTCTGAGAAGCGTCGCCAGCACAACGCAAGCCGTCGCTCTATGATGCGCACTTATATGAAGAAAACTGCTTCAGCTATCGCTGCAGGCGACAAAGAAGCAGCAACTGCTGCTTTTGCACAAGTTCAGCCTATTCTTGATCGTTCAGCCACCAAAGGCCTGATCCACAAGAACAAAGCAGCTCGTTACAAAGCAGCATTCGCAGCACAAATTAAAGCGCTGTAATTTTGCTCTTTGCAAAGAGATAAAAAAAACCGGCTTCGGCCGGTTTTTTTATTGCTTAAGGGTTGGGTGAATCCACGGTTTCCTTACAATACAGATCATGTAATAACTGGATAACCGCCTCAACTTCATCACTTTTTAGCGAGTAATACACGGTTTGCGCTTCTTTACGCGTGGCCACTAGGCCATCTTTTCGAAGCCAAGCAAGGTGTTGAGACAGCGCCGACTGGCTTAAAGGCACTCGCTCCACCAGCTGCCCAACCGACAACTCTCCTTGCAGTAGATAACACAGAATGAACAGGCGTTTCTCGTTGGCCATGGCCTTGAGCAGGTTTACCGCCTTCGGCCCATTCTGCTGCATGCGGGCTAAATCCATTCAACTTCCATCACTCATTAATACTCATTGCCACGAGTCTAGCACGATCTTTATGCCAATCTGTAACTAAACAAATAAGCGGCTGTAATCTGCCTCACAAATCCGCTTGACCGCCGGATGCTGGATCATTCGCTCGGCGAATATCACATAGTACTCTTCTTTGACCGCACTCAACTCGACAATTTGTACGGCTTGCCCGAGGCGCGTCACTTCCTCGGCATAGGTGGTGGGCGCAATGAATAACGCCTGATGACTAATGCCAAATGCTTTCATCAGTGCAGAGTCATCAAACTCACCCAGTATGTTGGGCACGATGCCTTGTTGATCAAACCACTGTGTGAGTTTTCGTCCCATAGCGGTCGCTTTGCTCGGCATCAATATTTTTTGCGTGGCAAGACGGATAGGTAGCGGCACATCGGGGGGCTCTGCGGGATTAGAGGAATACAAACTCATGCTACTCTCACCAAGCTTGACGCTAAATAACCCCGCCTGTTGCGTGGAATCGACTGGGCAGTCGGACAAGATCATATCCAATTTATGCTGAGAGAGCTGTTCGAGTAGCATCTCGTGCGTCGATTCAAAGCAACGTAGGTGGATGGCATTATCGTTCGGGATAGCATGAAGCAAGATTTGACTGATCAAACGCTTAGATAAGGCATCAGCCACCCCTACATCAAATAAGATGTTTTCTTGTTGGCTATAGTTAACAATATCCAGCATCTCATAACTCAAGCCAAACATACGGTCCGCATATTGAAAAACGAGCTGACCCAGTTCGGTGGGCTCAACATAACGGCCATTGCGTTTAGTAAGCTTGCCATTTAAGCGCTGTTCCAGCGCTCGGATTTGCCCTGTCACTGTTTGTGGTGTTAAACAAAGTTTGTCCGCCCCTTGGGTGATTGAACCTTGCTTGCAGACCATCCAGAAATAATAGAGGTGGTTGTAGTTTAGGTGAGCCATGCTGATTGATAAAAAAACGCCAGACGAGCAGCTTACGCTGCCCCTCTGGCGCCTTCAAGTTTCATGCTCGTTTTAGTCTTTCACATCATCTTTATCGAGCGGCTTTCTCACCCGCTCTCCAGCACGATGCTCTAACGCACGCTCTGAAAAGCTCGACCCATTTTCGGCTTTATCTTTGTCGTTTAATGAGGCCGTCATCGCTTTTCCATCTGCCACGCCCGCTAAGTAGGCTTGGCACACGTCGCTGTTATCCTTTTCTCCGTGGCAGTACATCTCCTGGTTCGCCGCCATGGCAGAGCCAGAGACGGCAACCAGGCTAGTAATCAATGCTAGTGTCGCCTTCTTCATACTCGTCTCCTCGTTCATCAGCAAGCGCGCTGGCTGGGGGCAATGCAAAGTGCAAGACCGCATAACCAATCACCGCGGCCAAGGTTGATCCTATCAAGATCCCCAGACGAGAGAGTGTGACGAACTCGCCATTCACACCGACAAAGGCCAGTGACGAGATAAAAATAGACATGGTAAAACCAATACCACAAAGCACTGACACCGCGAAGATGTGGGTGAAATTCACACGTGCTGGTAATTTGGCAATGCCGAGTTTCACCGCTGCCCAGCTAAAGCTAAAGATACCCAAAGGCTTACCAATCAGCAGACCCAATGCAATACCTAACGGCAACATTTCGGTTAAGTTTGCCAAAGAGACGCCATCCAAAGACACCCCGGCATTCGCAAAGGCGAAGATAGGCAGGATCAAATACGACACATAAGGATGGAGGGCGTGCTCCATTTTTTTCAACGGTGATGGGTCATCATCCGTTTTACCTTTCAGTGGGATGGCAAAGCCAAGCACGACACCGGCGAGGGTCGCGTGAACACCTGACTGTAAAACACTGAACCACAGCACCAAACCGACCACCACATACGCGGTGATACTGGTGACCTTGCGCATGTTCATCGCCACCAAGACTAAGGTAGCAGCAAACGCACTGGCTAACGCAACCACTGACAGATCACTGCTGTAAAATAGCGCGATGATCACTATGACCCCAAGATCGTCAATAATCGCCAGTGCGAGCAAGAAGACCTTTAGCGCCAACGGTACACGATTACCCAGCAATGCCAAGACACCGAGGGCAAAGGCAATATCGGTCGCGGCCGGGATCGCCCACCCCGATACCGCGAGAGGGTCACCCCAGTTAAAGGCTAAATAGACCAATGCGGGGGCGAGCATCCCACCAATGGCGGCGACCGCCGGGAAGGTCGCTTTGTCTTTCGAGTTTAAGGCACCTTGCACCAACTCACGCTTCACTTCCAAACCAATCAGCAGGAAAAAAATCACCATCAAGCCATCGTTGATCCAATGACCAACCGATAAACCGGCTATATAGGTATGAAGGGTGCTGTCATATAAAGGCTGTAGATCCGAGTTCGCTACGAACATCGCCAATACCGCCGCAATAATCAGCACAATACCTCCTGCGGATTCCATTTTCAGAAACTGACGAATGACATCAGTCATTTAAGCACTCCATACAAAAAAAGTGGATTTCCGTAGTCTAGTCAGCCAGACCACTTTTAGAAAAATCGTTTGTTCTGATAGTAAACATCGGAAAAACCGATATCAAAACTAACTTACCATTGATTTATTCGCAGTCTAATCTTTTTTATCCTTGCTAACCGCCCTGTGTCTAGCATAGTGTCAACGCGCGCCTCCCTGTTACATTTTTTCCACGGATTTTTTTACGGCACCGAACGGGCACAAATAATACTTAAAATCAGCAAGCTAACTGGCGCGAATTCCACTGATAACCTCGTCCAGATCGGATTTTCAAACCACTGCAGTATTTGTGTCATATTTCTGAAATATTACCTTCTTACTATCGCCGCAGATTTTTGCTTTGACACTAAACTGACATCGAACTGTCACGGAGATATCTTATGACTCCCCATGCTACAGCGGTAGAGGCAACCCAGAGCTCCTCAAATTGGTTCCGTTGGACCAAGCTTGCCGTCATGCTTTACCTCCTACTGGTGGCCGTTGCCATGGTAGGAAGCGGCTTTAAATGGGCCGTCGGCGACGAAGCAAAGACGCTCTTCGCGTTCGCTTCTCATCCCGTAGCTGGCTTAATGATTGGTATTGTTGCTACCGCATTGATCCAATCGTCAAGCACAGTCACCTCTATTATAGTTGGCTTAGTCGCAGGTGGCCTCCCCGTTGAAGCCGCGATTCCAATGGTCATGGGGGCAAACGTAGGCACCTCGGTCACTAACACGATCGTGAGCCTTGGGCATGCCCGCTGTAAAGTGGAGTTTAGTCGCGCATTTAGTTGCGCCACCGTCCATGATTTCTTCAACCTTTTTGCCGTTGCTATCTTCCTGCCATTAGAGATGGCGTTCGGTTTGCTGAACAAGATTTCCGAGTGGTTGGTTTCACCGCTGACGCAAGCCAGTGACATGAGCATTAAAGGTTTGAACTTTGTTAAACCGCTGACAAAACCCGTGGTTAACGCGGTGCAATCACCGCTTGAAGCCGCCCTGCCTGGTAACATTGGTGGCGCTATCATGATTGTCATGGGGATTGCTGCCATCGTGATTGCGATTACCATCATGGGCAAAGTGATGAAAAAGCTGATGGTCGGTCGTGCCAAAGACATGCTGAAGAACGCGATTGGTCGTGGTCCACTGCACGGTATTTTCTCAGGCTCTGTGGTCACTGTTTTGGTGCAGTCTTCATCGACAACCACCAGCTTAATGGTGCCGCTAGTCGGCTCAGGGGTGCTAAAAGTCCGTGACATCTACCCCTTCACCTTAGGCGCCAACATTGGGACTTGTATTACCGCCCTACTCGCCGCCACGGCGGTTACCGGTGAATTCGCGGTCTTTGCCCTACAAATCGCGTTGGTGCACTTAAGCTTCAACATCTTGGCGACGACGCTGATTTTCGGTATTCCGTTCTTGCGTGAATTGCCGCTCAAAGGGGCCGACTGGTTAGGCCAATTGGCAGCCAAATCAAAAGCGGCGGTACTGGCTTACATCGGCCTCGTCTTTGTGATTGTTCCAGGAAGCATTGTGCTGTTGTCACAGTGATGGGTTGACCTCCCGCCCAAGCGCAAAAAACCACCGCCCGTGCGGTGGTTTTTTATTGGAGACACCAAAGTAAGTCAGATAAAGATGTCGCGATATCGATGAGACGTCACTAAATGGCTATCGGTGCTTTAATCGTTGGGTGCGGCTCGTACCCTTCAATCTCAAAGTCATCAATTTGATAATCAAAAATAGACGCCGGTTTACGTTTGATCACCAAGCGAGGTAGTGCACGCGGTTCACGTTTTAGTTGCTCGTAAACAATCTCGTCGGTTAAATGATTATGATAAAGGTGCACGTCTCCAAAGGTATGGACAAAATCGCCCACCGCTAAATCGCATTGTTGCGCAATCATATGAGTGAAAAGCGCATAGCTGGCAATGTTAAACGGCACACCCAAGAAGTAATCGGCGCTGCGCTGATAAAGCTGGCATGAAAGCTTGCCATCAGCCACGTAGAACTGGAACAAGCAATGGCAAGGCGCCAAGGCCATCTTGCCTTGTTCGGCGTTCTCGGTTGGGCTTATCGACTCATCAGGTAAATCAGCAGGATTCCAAGCGGTAATGATATGACGACGTGAATTAGGTTTCGTTTTAATTTGCGCGATCAGTTGTTCGATTTGATCCACGGTCGAGCCATCAGGACACGCCCAAGAGCGCCACTGCGCGCCATAAACGGGGCCAAGATCGCCGGTTTCAGTCGCCCACTCATCCCAGATACGCACCTTATTTTCTTGTAAATAGTGAACGTTCGTATCGCCGTTAAGGAACCACAAAAGCTCATGGATAATGGCACGCGTGTAGAGTTTTTTGGTGGTGAGTAGCGGAAAGCCAGCGGCAAGGTCAAACCGCAGTTGCCGACCAAACACTGACCGTGTTCCCACGCCCGTGCGATCGCCTCTATCCGTCCCATTATCGAGAATATCCTGCATCAAAGCCTGATACTGCTTCATAGTGTTTCCTATCATTGGCCAAACGAACAAAAGGCACCGCTGAGGTGCCTTGATGGTTTACTTACTATAACCGATTAGCGCTATTCGGTCACTTGGCGGATTGACGCTGGTACGCCCATCCGATCATCACTGCCCCCGCAATAATCATGGGTAATGACAACAGTTGTCCCATACTGAAAATGCCGGCAAACAAGCCTAGGTGCGCATCTGGCTCACGGAAATATTCCACAATAAAGCGGAACGTCCCGTAGCCAGCCAAGAAAAGCCCTGATACTGCGCCCATCGGGCGTGGCTTTTTGATGTAGAGGTTGAGGATCACAAACAGGGCGACACCTTCTAGCGCAAACTCATAGAGCTGTGAGGGGTGCCGCGGCCAAGGGCCACCACTTGGGAATACCATCGCCCACGGGACATCAGTCACCCGTCCCCAAAGTTCACCATTGATAAAATTCCCTAGACGACCTGCGCCCAATCCAAACGGTACCAGCGGCGCGATAAAGTCAGCAACGGTAAAAAAGTGACGCTGAGTTTTACGCGCGTACCACGCCATGGCGGTGATCACACCCAGCAAGCCCCCGTGGAAGGACATGCCACCTGTCCACACTTTGAATAAAAACAGCGGATCGGCAATAAAGGCATCAAATTGATAAAATAGGACATAGCCAATACGTCCCCCGAGCACGACGCCCAAAAAGCCAGCAAAAAGGAGATCGCTGACTTCTTCTTTGCTCCAACCGCTATTCGGTTTGGCCGCACGATGATTCGCAAGCCACAAGGCGAACACAAAGCCAAGTAAATACATTAAACCGTACCAACGCACGGCTACCGGACCAAGTTCAAATAAGATGGGGTCGATTGACGGAAAGGTAATGTAGCCTTCGGCCATGAATGGGATCCTTTATTTCAACAACATGCTGGCGCCGACAATAACAAGAAAGACGGCAAAAATACGTTTTATTTGCGCAGTGGGTAGTCTCACCGCCAGTTGAGCACCGACCCGTGTCATCAATACCGACGTTGACACGACGCCGAGCAACGCAGGCAAATACAAATATCCGACACTGAGCGCGGGCAAGGGTTCCGTTTGACGCCAGCCCAACCACATAAAACTCATCATGCCACCCAGCGCCAACACCGCGCCCCCCGCCGAGGCACTGCCAATGGCTTGGTGCATACTCACTCCGCGCCAATGCAGGTATGGGACGGTAAACGAGCCGCCCCCGATCCCCGCTAAGCTAGAAAGTGTCCCAATCAGCGTGCCCGCAAAGGACAGTCGCAGCCAATGCGGTAAAGGACGCGCGCGATAGGGACGCCGATTGAGCAACATTTGTAGCGCCATAGCGAGTACTATCACGCCAAACAGGCGGGGCAACCAATCGTGTGGCAGCCGATCCGCAAGCCCTGCCCCCAAGACGCCGCCCAGCATCATGCCAGGGACGAGCGCTTTAACCGCCTCAAGGTGAACATTCCCCAGACGAAAATGGCGCCAAGCAGAGGCACTCGACGTCAGTACAATGGTCGCGAGCGAGGTAGCGAGCGCAATGGGCATCACCACAGTGGGCGCAATACCGAACACGGGGAGGAGAAAGGTCAGCGCAGGCACGACGACCAACCCGCCACCAATTCCCAGAAGGCCAGACAACGTCCCCACGCAGGCACCCAGCAGCATACACACTACAAAAAGTAGGGCCGTTAAGCTGGTTATCATCGCAGCTGTCCGACTTTGACCAACGCCTCTAACCCTTGCGCGGCCAGAAAGGCTTCAGTGGCAGCGCGGATCTCGTCTGGATGATCCAGGGTTAGCATCTGCTTGGCCTGCGTGACTAAATGCGCGTGCGGTAAACGGCTTAGCAAATACTTAATCTTGGCCACGTTGCGGGTATTCATACTGAGCTGGTGATACCCCAACCCCACCAGCAAAGACGCCCCCACCGGATCGCCGGCTAGCTCTCCACACACACTAACCGGAAGCTGATGACGGCTCCCCACAGCGGCAATCGACGCTAATGCGTGTAATACCGAGGGGTGCAGCGCATCAAAAATATCAGCCACGCGCGCATTGTTGCGATCGACCGCTAAAAGATATTGAGTGAGATCATTGGTGCCGACCGAAAGAAAATCGACATCGCGCGCAATGTTATCGAGCTGATAAAGAATAGAGGGAACTTCAACCATGATCCCCAATAAAGGGATATTGATACTTTGCCCAGCTTGGTGTGCCTCTTGGCTGACCTCTTGATAAGCACGGCTAATCAACGCCTTGGCTTCCAATAACTCGTTACGCCCGGAGATCATCGGCAGCAATAGCTTAAGGTTGTTAAAACCAATACTGGCACGCAACATGGCGCGAACTTGAATCAAGAAGATATCCGGGTGGTCGAGGGTAAAACGGATCCCGCGCCAGCCTAAAAACGGGTTGTCCTCTTCAACACTTAAATACGGTAATGGTTTATCGCCGCCAATATCTAAGGTGCGCATCACCACAGGTTTATCAGGGTAACTGGCAAGAATCGCACGGTATTGTTTGACCTGCTCGTCTTCAGACGGAAAACGGCGCTGCATCAGAAACGGCACTTCCGTACGAAAGAGCCCAACACCGTCAACGCCCTGATTGATTGCAATCTGGCTATCGGCGCTCAAGCCGGCGTTTAAGTGAACTTCAATACGCGTGCCATCCTGAGTATGTCCTGGTGCCGCGAGTGCCGTCTCAAACGTAGACTGTAGGCTCGCTTCCTCTTGCACGAGGTGCTGGTATTCATTGATCAATGCCTCAGCGGGCTCGATCATCAACACCCCTTTGTGGCCATCGAGGATCACGGTTTTTTGATGAAGCTTAGCGGGCGAAAAGCTGACGCCCATCACCGCCGGGATCCCCAACGCACGCGCCAAGATCGCCGCGTGTGAGTTCGCCGCCCCTTCTTCCGCCACCACACCAGTGAGCAACGCGCGAGGAATGGACGCTAACATGCCCGCCGTTAGCTCTCGCGCCAACAGCACAATGGGTGTCGAAACCGGTGGTGGACTCCCCGCAGGCGCAATTAAAAAGTAAAGCAGCCGCTGTCCTAACTCTTTCACATCGCCCGCTCGGGCTTTTAGGTAAGGATCATCCATCGCGGCAAAACGGGCAGAAAAGGCTTCAACCGTTTGTCTCACCGCCCAAGTGGCGGCATCCCCTTGTTGGACCCGTACTGTCATGTCTTCACGCAGCATAGGATCGTTAAGCAGATGAACAAACAAATCAAAAATCGCCAGCGCGTCTTTTTGCAGCTCTTTATCAAAGCGTTTACGCAAACGGCGAAACTCGGTACTGGCATCGTCAATCGCCGCGTCCAGTCTGTCGAGTTCACCTTGTGTATCTAGGTGGCAAGCAGGCGCCACCTCTTCAAGCCGCGGTTGAGAGTCATCACACCATGCTTGTGCGATCCCAATGCCCGGCGACGCAGGCATTCCCTCTAGCAACACGGGAGACGGCGCTCCCTGCCAGCCACCTTGGGCATCGGCATGCGCAAACACCACGGCCAACTGCGCGGCTAAGGTCACGAGAAAGGACTCTTCGCTCTCATCAAACTGGCGGGGTTGATGTTGTTGCACCACCAGCACACCCAACACCTTTTTGCGATAAATGATAGGCGTGCCAAGAAAGGATTGAAAGGCATCTTCGCCGGTGGAGGGGAAGGGTTTGAACGCGGGGTGCTTACGCGCGTGCGCCAAATTTAAAGGCTCAGCACGCTGACCCACCACACCGACCAAACCCTCGCCAAATGCCATCGACACTTGTGCACAAGGGTCGAGGCCTTGTGTTGCCATAAGCTCAAACTGTTGGTGTTCAGCATTGGCAAGATAAACGGAGCAGCACTCGGTACGCATCGCCACGCAAGTTTGTTGCACCAAGGTGTGTAACGCCTGCTCAAGATCTGAAGACGCCGCCACACTTTGCACAATATTCCTTAACTGCGTGAGCACCCAATCTCCCCTTACATTTATCCTCGCTTGTGTCGACGCCGAGGTTTGCGTTCTTTAAACGGCATCGCAAGTGGCGCGAATTCTTTCATCGCACGCCGATACACTTCACGCTTAAATGCCACTACTTGCCGCACTGGATACCAATAGCTCACCCAGCGCCAGCCATCAAACTCTGGTGTCCCCCCGCGCGAGACATTAACGCGTGACTCGTCACATTCAAGTTTGAGCAAAAACCACTTTTGCTTTTGCCCGATACACACGGGCTTGGAATCCCAGCGCACAAGGCGTTTGGGTAACTTGTAGCGTAGCCAATGTCGACTAGTCCCCAAGATGCGTACATCTTTTTTAGTCAGCCCCACTTCTTCATACAATTCCCGGTACATCGCTTGTTCAGGGCTTTCCCCCTCATCGATGCCACCTTGTGGAAACTGCCATGAATGCTGACCATATCGACGAGCCCAGAGAACTTGACCGTGGCCGTTACAAATTACTATCCCCACGTTGGGACGATAGCCATCGCCATCAATCACTGGACGACCTCAATGATAAATCTCTACTGAACCTGATTTTTTCACAAAAAGCGGTGAAGGGTAAACAAACATTGTGGATTGAGCGTTGTTTTTGCGCACTCGTCGTCATCTGAGGATAACTTAGCCCCTAACAGGAAGTTATAAACATAGCAATGAGAGTTTGCGCACATTTATTCACGCTTTCTGTGGATAGATTTGTGAAGAAGCCTAGAAAAAGTTCACTTCTCGAACGATTAAGGATCGCGTCATAGAATTAAAAGCGACCCCAAAAACAATAAATGCATTAATAATCAGTTAATTAAATCCATTCCACAACAAAAGGATCCTTTTTAAGATCGAGCGATCGTCAAATACACACAGATCGCTTAAAGATCCACCAATCAGAAAATTATCCACACCAATAGCGCAAAAAAACGGCAAGTTCGCGATTTTTCACATTTTCACCCTCCTTTACGTACTGTATATTTGATCATGATAGTCAGGAATCCTATCAATCATCCTTCATCTGTGGATAACTACAAGCGTACGGATAGGATCATCAAGGGTAGGATCGACTTGCAGCCAATACAGCAGTTCTTGATAATGCACGCTCTCAACGTAACGAGCAGGATCCCAGCACAGTGATACAGCCCCCCGCATCCGAGCAGGTATTGATGGAGCGTGCACTCGCCCTCGCCGGTCTGACCCTTGGCGAAGTCAGTGAGACACTGTCGATCCCTTGTCCTGCGTCACTCACGCGAGAGAAAGGTTGGATTGGCATGTTACTCGAGGCCTGTTTGGGCGCCAACGCCGGCAGCAAACCCGAACAAGACTTTGCGCATTTAGGTATTGAGCTAAAAACAATTCCGGTCAACGGCGATGGTAAGCCGCTGGAAACCACCTTTGTGTGCGTGGCGCCGCTCACTGGGATCGCGGGGGTGCGCTGGGAAAATAGCCATGTGCGGCAAAAACTGTCACGCGTCTTGTGGATCCCCGTTGAAGGCGAACGCGATATACCGGTATCACAGCGCCGCATTGGCACACCATTATTATGGTCCCCTAGTCAAGAGGAGGAAGCGCGACTGCGCGCCGATTGGGAGGAGTTAATGGATTGGGTAGCGCTAGGTCGCGTGACGGAGATCACAGCCCGCCAAGGTGAGTCTCTCCAACTACGACCCAAAGCAGCCAACGGCAAGGCCTTGACCGACGCTTTCGGCCCCGATGGTGAGCCGATCCGTACCTTGCCACGCGGCTTTTATTTACGCACGCAATTCACCCACCAAATCTTGCGTCGTTACTTTGTGGATCCGAAGTAAGTGTCAATCCGCACGCATGACATCCCGCGCGTTTAGGTAAAACATCAAAAACGAATTGGCATATCTTCTCGACAGCTTGGCTCGCCCCCGGTGGCAAACTCATCGTAAGGGTCCATCAAGCGTAATACGCCCTCTTCAATTCCCAGGGCTTTAAGTTTCTCCCCGACTTGCCCGACATGATCAAACTGCATCACTTCACCGGTTTGGTCTGAGCGTAAAGGCTCTAATTCATGCTTCACTTCTACTTCGACCGAGTATTTTGCGCCGCCTGCGTGTGCCATCACATAACATTGTGGACATGAGCGAGGATCCGCGCGCATCCAGGCTTTAAGCTGTGAATAGTTCATCTGACTTTCCTCTAGATTACACTTTTTCGTGTCCATCATGCCTAGCAATAACACCGCGCTCAGACCGATACCATCGGACAGTCCATTTAGTAATGGTCAATATTTAACCAGCTGTCAAGCCGCAGCTAAACCGCTTTCGATCATTTTTAAAATTCTCTACTATGGACTGCCATAGGTCGATTGCAGACAAGGAGAAAGGATGCAATACCACCGTTTGCCCCATTCCTCGCTAGAGGTGAGTAAAGTGTGCTTAGGCACCATGACATTTGGTGAGCAAAATAGTGAAGCTGACGCCCATGCGCAGCTCGATCTTGCCTTTGAGCGGGGCGTGAATTTCATTGATACCGCTGAAATGTATCCCGTTCCCCCCAGCCAATCCACACAAGGTTTAACCGAACAGTACATCGGCAGCTGGTTAGAAAAGTCCGGGAAGCGCGATCGTGTTATCCTCGCCACCAAGGTAGCCGGACCACGCAATGTCCCCTATATCCGTGACAATATGTCGCTTAACCGACGCCATATTCATCAAGCCGTTGAGGATAGCCTGACACGACTAAAAACCGACTATATCGATTTGTATCAAGTGCACTGGCCACAGCGGCACAATAATTGTTTTGGTAAGCTCAATTATCCGTATCAAGATGAACACTCTGGGGTCACCATCCTCGACACGCTGGATGCGCTGCATGAGCTTGTCCAAGCAGGAAAAATTCGTTATATCGGTGTCTCAAACGAAACGCCTTGGGGCGTGATGCGCTATTTGCATCTGGCAGAGAAGCACGGCCTCACGCGTATCGTCTCTATTCAGAACCCTTATAATTTGATTAACCGCACCTTTGAAGTCGGCCTGTCGGAAATCAGTCATCATGAAGGGGTCGAGTTGCTTGCGTACTCGCCGCTCGCGTTTGGCGCGTTGAGCGGAAAATATTTGCAAGGCGCACGCCCGAAAGGGGCCCGTTGTACACTGCACCAACGCTTCGCGCGCTACTTTACCGAGTCAGGGCAAAAGGCCACGCAAGAGTACGTCGATCTTGCCCAACGCCATGGCCTCGATCCTGCACAAATGGCACTCGCGTTTGTGAATAGTCGTCCTTTTGTCGCGTCTAACATCATCGGTGCCACGACGCTAAAACAGCTCGAGAGTAATCTCGATAGCTTGGATCTGACGCTGAGTGACGATGTGCTTGCCGGTATTGATGAGATTGCTAACCGCTATCCCAACCCCTGCCCTTAGATCGCAAACGGCAGCCAAGTTGGCTGCCGCGCAGTGTTTTATTCGAGGATGGGGCGGCGTATCAACCGATACGCCGCTTCCTGGGGCCCATTATAACCACCGCCATCGTCGTCGCCATGTCACAAGATAACGTTTGGCCGCAAATTGTGTGCTAACGGGCAAAGCATCTTGTTTGTCAGGCGCAATACCAATATCACGTTGTAGGTGACGATTTAACGCCACATCTGTGTAGCGGTAACGGTGTGTGCTCGCGCGACGCTGACGAATCATATCCAAACGCACCAGCGCTTGGGCTAAGGGTAATAAAGATAGTTGAGTCATGATGGCTCTCCTTTTCGGTTACAGGAGGCCACAGGCATAAAGCGAAGTGGGACTGCAAACTGGCCGCGTTATACCTGCGACCAGTTACAGTTGGACGCAGAGTCAGATGCGTGAGCGGGTATCCTGAGCCAAGTGGTTGGCACAGTAACGCGCAGAGGCAACGATGACATCGAGTTTTTTCATCGGAAAATAAGTCATGGCATTAACCTCCTTGAGCATGTGAATCTGCGTGAATGGAGCTAATAGTATTCAATAACTTATAATT
>NZ_MUFA01000022.1:0-47731 GCF_001995955.1 Salinivibrio sp. PR6
ACAATATTTTGACAATATTTTGTATGTTGTAATGATTATCGTGATAATGAAGGTAAGGTGATCATCTTTCGCTTACAAAGGCAAAAAGTCGTGTTCTCATAGAAGTGTCGATGTCACAACATATTCGCATTTAATAAAATAGATTCGAGGCAGCATAGATGACCACCCTAGACGAACATAATGCGTGACATTGTCACACACATTCCTGACAGCCGACGTTATGTGGTAGTCTCACCCTATTGATGAAATGGATGTGCGTAGAATGCTCGATTACCTTCAACAAATCGTTGTGCTAGCGGCTGTTGCGCAAGAGCAGCACTTTACTCGCGCAGCAGAAAAACTAGGAATTTCTAAGTCCCAGGTCAGTAAACAGGTTCGCTATTTAGAGGATCGGCTCGGTGTGCAGTTGGTGCAGCGCAACACGCGTTCCGTATCGCTTACCGAAGTAGGCAACAGATATGCAGAATACGGTAGCCAACTGATCGCCACGTTGGATGAAGCTGAGGCAATGGTGGCAGGCTATCGGAATGAAGTGACAGGAAAACTAAAAATTGGGGTCGCACAGTCGTTTGGCAATACATTAATGACGCGCCACTTCGCTAAATTCCGCCAAGCTTATCCAGCGCTTAATCTTAACATTAACCTTTTTGACCACCGCCCTAATCTCGTCGAGGAAGGCTATGATTGCTGGGTCGCGATCCATGAACATCCTCCTGAAGGCATGGTGGCGCGAAAGCTGGCTGATTGCCAATTTAAACTGGTCGCGGCACCCAGCTACCTAGAAGCGAGAGGCACACCACAACAACTGGGTGATTTGCGTCAGCACGATTGCATTACCTATCAAAGCCGTGAACGCCGCTATGATAAATGGCCGTTTGTCAAAGCGGGCATAGAGCAAGTGGTGCATGTTAGCGGACAGTACACAATAAATAACGCGCCCGCTGTGCTAGAGGCGGTAAAGGCGGGACTTGGCATTGCCTATTTAGCTACTTACCTTATCAACGAGGAAATAGAAAAAGGCGAGCTTATTGAGCTCATTCCTGAATGGAAGCCTTGTCTTGAGTTACCCATTTACATTGTTTACCCAAGACGCAAGCATCTCGCGCCCAAAGTGAGAGAGTTTGTCGACTTTATGCTGCAAGAAATTGGCGATCCCCCGACTTGGGATCGCCCTTAATCGTGACGCCGTCACTTATCACTGCTCAGCAGTGAGACCGCTGGTTGGCGTATTGGAGGTTGGCACCGTCTTTGATTGGTTGAGTACCGGGTTTGCGTACATTTGGCGCAAGTAATCACGCGCCGCGTCGGGAGCCTGAGCAAGTTTTTGCTCATA
The DNA here is from genome assembly GCF_001995955.1 of Salinivibrio sp. PR6. NCBI lineage: Bacteria > Pseudomonadati > Pseudomonadota > Gammaproteobacteria > Vibrionales > Vibrionaceae > Salinivibrio > Salinivibrio sp. PR6. The sequence continues at coordinate 1,334 of NZ_MUFA01000022.1, forward strand.
TAAGCGCTGCTCTGCTGGCGTGACACTGTCATGTTCTACCCCAGCGGCAATATAATTTGCGGGGTATAAACGGTATAACTGGTGGATTTGCGCATCAATTTTCGCGGCCATTGACTCGGGCGAGTCTTGTGACAACGTCACAGGCTCACCAAACGCCACGTGCACATGCCGTTTATCTCCGACAATCCCTTTCACAATGGTTTGAATGTCTTCAAACTCGCTTTTTTCGTAGGCGCCAAGGCGATTGACCGCATCTAATTCAGTCGCTTTGTCCACATCACACGGGTCATTTTGATAAGAGATAGCCACAGGCACCACATTCAGTGCCTCCATATAGGCATCAAACGCTTGCTTACGTTTTCGTCCTTCCATGAAGAACATTTTTAAGATCGCCGGATCCGTGACATCTTGACCGGTCTTTGCCCGCCCCTCACGCTGAGCAATCCAGATAGATTGCCCCTCATCCAGCGATAAGCGTAAATAGGCAGAAAGCTGTGATAGCGACTTCATCATTTCACGTGGTGCTTTGGCAGAGCGTTTGACGATAAAGCTTTTATTGAGCTTCATCAGCTCGGTCGCACACGGCTTACGCAATAAGTTATCACCAATGGCAATCCTCACGGTATCAAGCCCTTGCTGGTGCAAGCACCAGTTTACTAACGCGGGATCCATGGCAATATCTCGGTGATTCGAGACAAAGAGGTACGCTTTATTCGGATCCAACTTTTCTATGCCTGAAACCGTGACTTTGTCGCACGTTGTTTTAATCATCTTGCGCATGTAACTGGCAACATGCAGTTGAACATCCTGCACTGTTTTGATGTTGTTCCACTTTTTGGTTAGATACAATTTAAGCGCTGGCTTTAAAAGCCAACCAAGTGGGCCAGACGCATGTGGATAGCGATAAGACAAGATCGCATTAATGAACTCATCATCTTGGATGAGGCGCTGAATCGCACTGGGAACTTCGTCGTCGTGATAAGGACGAATCTCTTGATAGGGATCGTTAACTGTCTGCACTTTCTTCCATTATATCGAGTAAAAACCGCGCCATTCTACGCAGTCAACAAAGGATTCAAAGTGAACCCACCGAAATTTTACACAGGTTGGAGGTCAGACCTTCAAGCGGGTTAAGAGTTCCACTTGCCGTCCTTGACTTGACCTCGACAACAAAAGTGATCACCATTGCCGCCTTATTACATCGAGACACGGTTATGAAGAACACGAGCGAATACACTCTTTATCACACACCCTCATTGATATTCACCCCTCGAAAGCGCCGCTACACAGCGAACCTGCTTTATGTTGAGGACGGTTTGGTGCTTGTTCGCTTAGGAAAAACAGATATCCCTGTCTATACCGGTCAGGGGTTCTGGCTACCTTTTGAGTGCCTTCACGCACTGACCATCACACCCGATACCCGTTTACACCAATTGGCCGTATCACCACGCACACAACACCCTCTCCCTGAGCGCGTGGGGCATGTTGTTTTGCCTCCATTACTGACCGCTGGCTTGATGGAACTTGGCACGCCGACAGCATCTGTATTAACGGCACAGCAATCGCATCACATTCAAGCCGTGCTGCTTGACCAAATCATGCATCTGGCTCCGACGCAACAACTCGATGCGCCCACGCAAGCGCTGGCAGATTGTGTGGCGTGCGCCCAAACAGGTCAGCCACCGGTGAGCGCAGCGCAACACTACCAATTACAAGCACTCACCCAGCTAACCATTGCACAACTGCAAGAGTATTTTACCGTTCGACAACTCAGAGCGGCGATAAAGTCTGGTAAAACACCGCAGCGCGCGGCTGAGTCGGCAGGACTCTCCACGGCCGACGCTGACATCCTGTATACCCGCTACGCCTGTGTGTTTGAACGCTAAACGCGCGTGTTTTTGAAAACGCACCGATAGGCCGTTAGCGACAAAAGACCGTCTCGCTCAGCTGTGCTGCGATACTGGGTGTGGTGAGATCATCAATCGGTAAGCCTTGCGCCAGTCGTTCACGAATATGTGTACTACGCACCACCACCGTCTCAGGCATCCCTAAGACTGACCAGCGAGAGAGTATTTGCGCACTATGCGCAAATTGGCCAAATTTGAGCAAATTATCAGGGCCAACGACGAACGTGAGTGCTGCATCAGGGTAATCGCGCTGTAACGCGGAAAGCAGCATGTATGTTGTGACAGCGTCACCTTTTTGCCCTAACGACGCCTCTCGCTGACACACGTGTAGATTCGGTAAGCGCAAATCATTAATCAATGCCTGTACCCACCCGCATCGTGTCTCGTAAGGTGCCATCATTTTGCCCCATGCGTGTTTATAACTTGGCACTAGCAGCACCTTGTCAAAATGACACAATTGCGCCAAAACAGACGCGTGGCCTTGAGTGGGTGGATTAAATGCACTGCCAAATACGGCTATTTGCTCTGTCATTATACGCTCTTCGCCAAGTCATTCTCGCGTTTAGGGATTACGGGAGATGATGCCATGAATCTGACCAAAAGCCTAACCTGTCGCCATCAACGTGAGGAGATTCACTCGCGCTATACCCAAGCCAACAGAGATCATGCACAATAACTCCATAGCGTCTTCATTTACATCGTATGCCAGAGTGATTGAGAGGAACATAAGATGGAACACCAGATCCGCGAAGCCATGTGCGTTCAACCGAATATCGATCCTGAAACAGAGATCCGTCGTCGCATCGCTTTTATCAAAACCATGTTGCAACGTTCAGGGACACGTAGCCTCGTGTTAGGTATCAGTGGTGGTGTCGATTCGTCGACATGTGGACGACTAGCACAGTTAGCCGTTGAAGAGCTTAACCAAGAAGCAAGCAACGACCACTATCAATTCATTGCGGTTAGGTTGCCCTATGGCGAACAAAAAGACGAAGACGAAGCGCAACTCGCACTGTCTTTTATTAAGCCGAGTAAAACCGTCACAGTAAACGTTAAGCCGGGTGTCGATGGTAACCACCAATCGGTTTTAGACGCGGTATCTGCCGTTGGCCTACTGCCCGATAGTGATAGCCGTATTGATTTTGCTAAAGGCAATGTCAAAGCACGCGCAAGAATGGTGGCACAGTATGAAATAGCAGGATTAACCCAAGGGCTGGTCATCGGTACCGATCACTCAGCTGAGAACATCACGGGTTTTTATACCAAGTTCGGCGATGGAGCGTGTGATCTTGCGCCGCTCTTTGGTCTAAGCAAGCGCCAAGTTCGCCAACTCGCCGCCACATTGGGGGCGCCGGACATCTTGGTGCATAAAACGCCCACCGCTGATTTAGAGGACTTATCACCGCAAAAAGCGGATGAAGATGCGCTACAGCTGACCTATGAGCAAATAGATGATTTTCTTGAGGGCAAGCCTGTCGATAACGCGGTTAAGGAGAAAATCATACAGGTTTACCAAGCTACACAGCACAAACGTCAACCGATTCCGACAATTTATGATCTCGATAACTGATTGATGAACTAAAGCATTAAGGAGAAAAGCGTGTCTGGCTTAGTCTGAGTCAAGAGATGGATGCGTGCAGTTGATGATCTGGGTGCCGGTCTGCTTGTTGGCCGGCATCAATCAAGCCATCAAGCTCACGCCAGAGGTGATCACATAACCCTGGCCGATACACCGCCACCCGGAAGCCTCCATGCTCGCGTTGATATTGTAAAAAACGCGGCGGACTGTGCTCACTACTGGCAATCACATTGGCTAAACGGTCACAGGTTTTTACCACTAATGCTAGCCACGCAGCTTCATCGCTCGGATCGAGCGCGATCAAACGCTGGTTCAATGCGCGCTTTCTCTCTTTCCGGCTTGGCCGTCGGGGATCCGTCACGAGCATGACAGCTCTGGCAACCGTTGGGCCGAAAAGTGCTGAGATCTCGTCAACACGTGTGGCGGTATCTTCCAAAATGTCATGCAATTGCGCCACAATGCGTGCTTGCTCACCAAAGGGCGCGGCAATGCGCTCAACATGATCAAGGTGACAACGATAAGGCTGGGCACCATAACGTTGCAGTGCGTGCCGCACCCTCGCCCACTCGCGCGCCTTTTCAAGCCGATTGCTCATCCGACACTCCTTTTACTGATCTCCTTTAAATAAATCAGGGATTGGCGGAATTGTAAATAAAAAGGCGATTTGTTTGCAGCTTGTCTCACTCTTCAGACGAAGATGCCTGCGCCGCTTGCGCTCTGATTTCATTAGCAACGTGCATAATGGCCTCGCCACTGCTCATCCCTTCTGCCATCAGTGCATGAATGCGCTCTGCCGCTTCTTGCTGTTGTTCATGGTTTAACGTGACGCCATCAAACATAGGGAACTCTCTTGGTGGTAAATCGTGATCAAAAAAGGCAGGCCATTTTAGGGCCTGCCTCATCATTTGTCATCATCAATAAAGGGCTAGAATGTGAATGCCAGCTGAGCCGATCCGCCATAACTGTCGCTATCAATAATACTGGCAGCAATATCGAAGTTGGCCACACCAAAGGGAGACAACCCTAAACCGAGCGTAAACGCATTGTCGACGTTATCTTCAAGATCCGCGCGATAACCGGTACGTAACTGCGCATGACCAAAGGCATCAAACTCTGCCCCAACCCGGAAAAACTGGGTGTCATCGTCCACATCCAGGGTACCTTTAAAGCCCTTTTTCTTGTTCAAATCCAAATCCGCCGCGAGGGTGACAAAGTCAGATACAAAGGCTGAACCCAGCGTGACTTGCGGCTCAAGTTCATAGGTGAAACTGTGACCTGTTCTCGCGCTGGTCACAGTATCGACATCTTGGCTAACAAGGTTTTTGCCTGCAAGCCCCACCCGATAAGGGCCGGACTGCCAGACGGCGCCAAGGTCCAGGTTAAACGTGTTTTCTTCTTCACGGTAGCGGCTATCATCCCAATCATCCGTATCGTAATCGTCAACCGCGACACCGTAATTATAGGTGGTAATTCTCTGTAGTTTCGGCGTCACGCCCACCGCCACTCGCTGACCCGCGAGCTCGAGGTTAGTGGCCAACGCGACCCCTAACTCACCAATACCCGCGGCAATAATGGTCGCAGTTGAATTGGGGTTGGAAGTGACACCAAAATCACTGGTGTCGATATCAGGTAACACCGCGCCTTCAATCAACCCTGAGGTATAAAGGGTGGCCGAGACAGAGCCAGTAGGAATGCCGACTGCGGCACCGGCGCCTGCATTGAGATACGCTTTATCGCCTTGCACCGCTCTCAATGATTGTTCAATTTGATTGGCATCATTGGTATCAAACGCATCCGCCACATCATCAAGCCCATCAACCAGCTCATCAGGGTCACGCACCTCAGCGCCAAGATAAGGCACGAGAACACCAAACGCGCTGTCAGGGTCAAGCGCGGCCAGCGCAGGATTATGAAAGCCAGCAGAGAGGTAGTCGCCCGATGCGACACCCACCCCGCCCATCGCATTGCCGCGCGCATCGGTGGGATTGGTTGCAGCCATCGCACTGGCAGAGCACGTGGCTAACGCTAGAACAAGTGCTTTCGTTTTAAAAGTCATTGAGCGGCCTCTATATTGTTTGTCTCGCTACTAAAAGCAAGAATAGAGGCAAAACCCAATGGGTGGAGAGCGTTCACTAAAACCTGTGAGCTTTATCAAACTACGACACATCTAAACGTCGCTTTACTGATTATCAGCCTCAGGCGCAATCGCCTCAAGTGAGCCGGGGTCCAAGTCAGGCAGATCAATCGCACGCCCGATGCGCTGTACTTCTTCTATCGATAACGCGCCTTGCCAGCGACGCTCAATCAAGGCAACACTGAACCAATACTGTCCATTGGGTACATCCAGCATGGGTAACTGAGTCGGGAGTCGTTTGTGCTTCTCTGCCGACCAAATCGGTGCACCATCAGTTTGGTTTTGCGGATAAAGATTAAGCGTCAAAAAAGGACGCTGGCAGGTTGAGTTAAAATCATCAAAAGGCGCAATGTGCCAACTGCGGGTGTCTTTCCAGCTCAGCGTTTGACGCGGCTGAGGTTGTGTCAGCAATAACCAACTAGACCATGTCTCTCCCGCCACTGACTCAGCGATTAACTGGTAAAGCCCTTCAGAAACCGGCTCTGATAGCCCATCTTTCACAAGGCGCCAGCGATGTTGTTGCTCTGTCGATAAATCGTCACTGATGACGGTTTCGTCCGGCCATTTTTTCAGTGTAAACGCCTCAACACCAGGCTGCGACTCTCCCGCCACTTGGACGCGGTAGTAAACGCGACTGGTAGTCTGCACCGTTTCTCGACGAATGGAGACATTATTCAGCCACTCCGGCAACGTCTGACGACTCAAACTACGGCCACAATCTTCAGTAATGGCGAGTGCCAATAACTGAGCCAGATGATCCTGACGCGACGCTGAAAGACTGGGCTGTTGCCACGCCTCAATCATCGATTCGACACTGGCCGCGGTTTTCCCCTCTAACAGGCGCTGATGGGCACTGGTTAATGCATCATTGCCATCAAACCATGCTGCATGCACACCACTTGCAGTCAAAATCGTCAGTAATGTTCCAGAAACGACCCACTTTTTCATCATGCTTTCATACGGTAGCCAACGCCACGCAAGGTTTCGATATTGACCGAAGGTAGCTTTTGCCGCAGCTGTAATATGTGCGTATCGACGGTGCGAGTTGTGGGATAATGGTTGTAGCCCCACACTTGATCCAATAGTTCATCACGCGTAAATACCCGTCCCGCATTCTTGGCCAAAAAGTGTAAAAGGTCGAACTCAGTTCGTGTCAAAGTCATCTCTTCTTCGCCACAAAATACCGCTCGGCTCGCGGTATCAATACGCACATCATTGATAATGAGGTCATCGCTCGAGACTTCCACCTCACCCACGGGATGGCGAAGGTGCACACGCACGCGCGCAAGCAACTCGGCCTCCGCAAAGGGTTTGGTGATATAGTCCGTGGCGCCGGAGTCCAGGCCGCCTACACGATCGCGCACCGAGACCATGGCCGTCAGTAAAATCACAGGAATGGTTTTAAGCTTATTCCAATCCGCTAGCCACTCAATGGAGTCGCCTTCTGGCAATTGGCGATCGAGGATCACGAGATCGGCATCTCTCCATAATTCGGCCACTTTTGTCGCATTTTCTGCATATAAGCAGCGGTAGCCTGCTTGTTCCAAGCTTGCCAGTAAACCATCAGCCAGGTTGGCATCATCTTCAACCAGAAGTAACGTCGCTTGCGTCACAATGAATCTCCAAAGTAAATGTGGTGGGTGGGCCAGATAAAATTAACTTCCCTCCCATTCGCTCAATCATGGATTCTACAATCGTCAGCCCCAGTCCAAGTCCACTTTGGCTGACAAAAGGTTTACGTATGTGTTTCCAGTCCTTGGCCGTGAGTTCCCCTTGATCGCGTATCGCGATCGTAAAACGATCCTCAGACACGTGAGCATGAACATCGACGGGTGCAACGCCATATTTGACCGCATTAGCAATCAAATTGTTCAACGATGTTGCTAACCAATAAACATTCGCTCGCACGGCACCATCTTGGCTTACGTGTAACGTAACTTGGTGCTCGTCGCAAATATAACCCAACCACTCTTCAACAGAAGGGATCGTCTCTTTACTGAGAGGTTTCTGGTTGGATTGTAAATAATCTTTACTTGCCTCTGCCAATTGTTTTAGCCGTCGCGAATCCTCGCAAAGCCGGCGGAACTCCTCATAAAACTCATCGGGTAAACTATCAAATTTGCGCCGAAAGCCCTCCACTGTCATGGAGAGGCTCGCAATCGGCGTGCGCAGTTCATGGGTGAGAATTTGCAACACCAACATACGCTCTTGCATCAACCGGCGCTGCACCGTCCAACGGTTAAACGCCCAACCACCCAGTGCCACAAGGTTGATAACGATTAATGCTCCGACCAAGTAGGGCCAATAACTGGGCGCTTTTTCCTCATTCCAACAAATGTTGCCCACTCGCGCCAAACAGAAATCTTGCTCCCCACGAGGGGTGATCCTTAAATCAAACTCGGCCAGTAATGGCTGCCATTGTGAAGCTTGGTATAAATGGTAATAACTGCCAACGCGCACCCACATCTCATTCTGACTGATTAACGATTTAGCGCCGCTGTTTAAGGCATCAACAGCATTAGACTCCATCCGCTGCAATCGTCCCAACAAGCTGTCTGGTTCTGCTTGAGGCCGCTCTTGAATATGAAAAAAACGCATTAGTTCGCTGCGCCGCTCAGGAAATTGCTCTGCATATTTTGCCGCGTAACTCCCCCCACCGGGGTGAATAAAGCCAGACCGAGAGAACCATGCCACCGGAAGCTGAGTGTTATTACACATCGCTCGCGTGAACACCAACGGCTCTGTCACCTTCGGATTGACAGGCCACGGGCCTTGGCATTTTTGTGCAGCTTGATAAAGGCGGCGAATATCTTTTAAAGGATAATTAGCGCTCTGCGGCAACAAGCTATCGGGGCTAAGCAGCACACGAGGGAACGCACGGTTAATACCAATCAGGTTATAGCGTGCAACGGGATCGGCAAGCAATAACTGCGCACGAAAGGCAGTCATCTGTTCCGAGAACGTGCTCGCGGCCAAGGTTGGCCAGCCAGTCAATGTGAGAATGAGTAGCAGCAGAATTCGCATGATCGCAAGCTTACCATCAATTTTTATCAAAATGTCAGTACCGTGTAAGTTCCAAGGCCGCGCCCGGCACTCTCCTTCACGCCAAAAGACGTGGCGAAAAAAAAGAGCCAGTCGAAACTGGCTCTTTTCGGCAACGCCACCAATTAGTAGACGTCATTATAATGCTTTAAAGATCGCTTCAACGCTTTGTTTCGCGTCCCCAAATAGCATACTGCTATTGTCTTTGAAGAACAGCGGGTTTTGCACCCCGGCATAACCTGTGTTCATTGAGCGCTTAAATACCACCACATTTTTGGCGTTCCAAACCTCAAGGACCGGCATGCCAGCGATGGGACTCGATGGATCGTCCGTCGCCGCAGGGTTTACCGTATCGTTGGCACCAATGACCAAAACCGTATCTGTGTCAGGGAAGTCATCATTGATTTCATCCATCTCCAGTACAATGTCATAAGGCACTTTGGCCTCAGCCAACAATACGTTCATGTGGCCTGGTAAACGACCCGCAACAGGGTGAATCGCAAAGCGCACCTCAATCCCCATACTCCGGAGTTTTTCTGTCACCTCGTAAACAGGGTATTGGGCTTGCGCAACCGCCATGCCATAACCCGGGGCGATGACGACGCTGTTAGACTCTTTCAGCATTTCGGCAACTTCTTCGGCTGTGCTTTCTCGATACTCACCGACTTCGTCATCACCAGAAGACGCAGTGCCATCAGAGCCAAAGCCACCGGCGATCACACTAATGAAAGAGCGGTTCATCGCTTTACACATGATGTAAGACAGAATCGCCCCCGATGAGCCCACTAGCGCGCCTGTCACAATCAAGAGATCATTTGCCAACATAAAGCCAGCTGCAGCGGCGGCCCAACCTGAATAGGAGTTCAGCATCGATACCACCACGGGCATGTCTGCACCACCGATCGAGGCCACTAGGTGATAACCAAACGCTAACGCAATCACGGTCACTATCAGCAGTGCCGCTGTTGAACCTTCTGCGTTGACAAAGCTGATTAGCAACAGGAACGAGACAACGACAGCAGCCAAGTTAAGCTTGTGGCGATGTGGCAACATCAACGCCTTGGAAGAAATCACGCCACGTAGCTTACCAAAGGCGACAATCGAGCCGGTGAAAGTGATCGCACCGATAAAGACACCGAGGAAAATCTCAACCAAATGGATATTAAGCATCGCGCCCGTCAGCGGCGGGTGATCGATGTAGGTATTAAAACCCACCAATACCGCAGCCAAACCCACGAAACTGTGTAGCATCGCCACCAGCTCAGGCATTTCTGTCATTTCTACGCGCTTAGCGTAATAAATACCGATCGCGCCACCAATGACCATGGCCAGAATAATCCAGCCCACACCTTGCACTTCCGGCCCCCAAATAGTGGCAACCAGAGCGATCGCCATCCCGGTAATCCCGTAATAGTTGCCTGCGCGCGCTGACTCTTGCTTTGATAGCCCAGCCAAACTGAGAATAAAACAAAGCGCAGCGACAATATACGCAGCTTGTACCAATCCTTCAGACATTCTTTCTCCTTACCCTTTACGGAACATTTCAAGCATGCGCTTTGTAACAGTAAAGCCGCCAAATATATTGATGCTGGCGATCAACACGGCAATGAAAGCAAGGAAGGTTACAAAGCCAATGCCTTGTCCTACCTGCAATAACGCCCCAACGATGATGATGCCTGAGATCGCATTGGTCACGGACATCAGCGGGGTATGCAGCGCGTGAGTAACATTCCATACCACGTAGTAGCCCACCACACAGGCCAGTACGAAAACGGTAAAGTGTGAGAGGAATTCACTGGGGGCATAGTTGGCAATCCACCCGAACGCCCCTGCGGCAGCGGCCATCAGGCCATACTTGGTCGCACGAGAGGTTTTTTTGGGTGCCGGCTTAGGAGCGGGTTCCGCTTTATGCTCTGCTTTGGGTTGCGCAGAGACTTGAATCGGTGGCGCAGGCCAGGTGACCTCGCCTTCTTTGATCACGGTAACGCCGCGCACGACCACATCATCAAAATCAATCTGGATGTTGCCGTCTTTCTCTTTGCAAAGCAGTTTGGTGAGGTTGACTAAGTTAGTCGCATAAAGCTGTGACGATTGGGTGGGCAAACGGCCGACCATATCGGTGTAACCAATCACTTTTACACCATTGGGCGTGGTGATCACTTGGTCTTTTTCCGTGTACTCACAGTTACCACCATTCGCTGCGGCGAGATCGACGATCACACTGCCCGGCTTCATGCTGTCAACCATCTCTTTGGTGATCAGCGTGGGCGCTGGCTTACCAGGGATCAGTGCGGTCGTGACAATAATGTCGACATCTTCTGCTTGCTGCGCATAAAGCTTTTCCGCCGCCTGATTAAACTCGTCAGACATTTCTTTGGCATAACCATCGCCACTGTCTGAGTTGTCTTGTTTAAAGTCGACTTCTAGAAACTCCGCGCCCATGCTCTCGACTTGTTCTTTCACTTCAGGACGAACATCAAAAGCACGGACAATCGCCCCCAAGCTACCGGCTGCGCCAATCGCCGCTAGCCCAGCAACGCCAGCCCCCGCGACAAACACTTTCGCAGGCGGTACTTTACCCGCCGCCGTGATTTGTCCGGTAAAGAAGCGGCCAAACTCATGCGCTGCTTCAACCACCGCACGATAACCGGCGATGTTCGCCATCGAACTTAACGCATCCAATGACTGCGCACGCGAAATACGTGGGACCGCATCCATGGCCATCACATTCACGTTCTGCGCTGACAGACGTTCGAGTAATTCTTCGTTTTGAGCGGGCCAAATAAAGCTCACCAAGGTGGTGCCTGCTTGCAGCAATGCCACTTCATCTTGGCCTGTCTCTTCAATCACGCCTGGTGCATTAACTTTAAAGATGATGTCAGACTGCCAGGCAGCATCTGTATCAACAATGTTCGCCCCAGCTTGTTCGTACGCAGTGTCTTCAAAGCTTGCTTTTTCACCTGCACCCTTCTCTACTACGACGTCAAAACCGAGCTTGATAAGCTGCTCAACCGACTTAGGTGTCGCAGCTACCCTCGTTTCATTAACGAGCCTCTCTTTTGGAACACCAATCTGCATAGCTATTCCCTGAATGTTGGCTTATAAGAAATTTTTTTGGTTATCACAGGCGCTAAAACCGCGGCCTGAAATAGGTTCACTGACAAAAATAAGCATTCCAAGCGGTTTTATTCGCTTATCACGCTGTTGCGGTCTGTTGTCAGTATTTCGTGCTTAGCAACGCAACAGTGTTAACTTAACGAGTTTATTCCTTAATCACCACAGGGCGGGGATCGCCATTGGGGCATAAATGTGATCTGGGCTACACTTTATCCGAATTAATTGCTCATATTTATGCATTATTTTTGCTATCGCGCGATTCGTTGACGCCCCTCAATCAAATAGCCGATCACCGTTTTGATCAATCATCATTTTTGCTTTTGTGACCATCAAGCTGTTGGCATCTTCCTGACTTCCCAGCAAATCTGAGCGAATAAACGTATGAGTGAGTACCTTGTCATCAAGCGGTTTGCAAATGCGGCCACTGACACGATATTGACCGTTTTCGGCGGTCGATTCAGGGTATATCAAATAGCCTTGGTATTCTGTGGGGGTGACTGACACCTGTGGTTGTTTGTCGCTTCCCTTGGAAAACAGTGCAGAGAACCATCCCATCTTTTGTACTCCTCAATTGATCGCATTCGTCGGCTTAGCAAGCCACTCATTTTACGTAAACATTCGAGAACGATTAAACCATAAAAAAACGCCACATCTCGATGATGTGGCGTTTCGCGTTCTATCCGTTTTAAGTCGTCTTATCGGTTTATACCAATATCACGCTGCAAATGTGCCGGTAAGCGACTGGCATCATAAGCGGGAGCGTGTGTGCTGCTAGTGAACAGCACATCCATGGCGTGAGCGATCAGTCCTTTGATTGTTACCGCGTAAGATCGACGAGAACGGGGCATATTAACCGTTGCAGTCGTCATAAGATCCTCGCTTTGTTGTCTTAATCACTCGCCGCAAATTATAAGGGGCTGCCCCGAGATTTAAACTGATGAAAATTAAACCAATGGATTAGTTTTTCTAATCTAAAGTGCTTGCCGGTTAGCACGTATTCATTATGTTAAGTTGCAGTAAAATAAGCTAATCACTTACCTGACATACAAACCATCAATGAATTCAGTTTGTCTGTTTGAATTCACTGCTCGCTCCCTTATCCTGTCTGACTTTTTGTACGACAAAGCGTATTAATCATTGAAAAAGACTATTTTTCACTCGATTACTTATGTAAACCTGATAACATCGTGGTTACACATGTGACCAAGGTGTTGACTATGCTCGCGTTTCTCGCCAAACATTCAGCGTTGTGTCTTTTTATTGCCGCATTGATTGGCTTTGCCTTTCCGAGCGTCTCGTTAGCCTTATTTCCGTTTTTACCTTATGTGCTATTCGCCTTGATGCTGTTTACCCTACTTGGCATTCATCAAGGCCTATTAGTGAAAGCGTTAGCTCAGTGGCAGGTCTGGGTGTACGCATTAGTTCACTCAGTGCTACTTACCATACTCACTTGTTCTCTCGCGTGGCTACTCGGCGCGTCTGCACCTTTGTTACTTGCCATCAGTGGTATTTGCGCTACTGGATCTTTGTTTGCAACACCAGCCATCATTCGTTCTTTGGGAATGGATGCGCTCATCGCCATGGCATATACCATTGCTTCAACGTTGCTGATGCCCGTGGTCTTGTTTATTAATCTCACGGTGCTATCCGGTGACTCATTTTCACTGGACCTGCAAAGCTATGCCGTGCGACTGGTGATCTTCATTTTTGGGCCCATGCTGTTTGCCGCGCTTTTTCACGCGCTGATCAAACCAGAAAAGCTCAAACGCATTCACAGCAAACTGGCACAGTTTACGATTGTGCTAGTGTTCAGTTTTCCATTAGGGCTAGTAGGGCCATTCGGGGCAATGTGGCAAAACGACTCTGGGTATGCGTTAGAACTTTTAGCCATTTCAGTTGCAATTTGCATACTTTTTTTCATCATTGCGTATGGGCTATATCGCAAACGGGGGCGGGAGGCGAGCATGATCGCCGCCGTTTCGGCGGTCAATCGGAATGTACTGCTAACGTACACCGTTGCCGGTGCCGCGCTCGGGCCAGCATTTCTGCCATTAATCGGCGCGATACAGCTGCCAATCTATTTACAACCATTGTTAGTGCGTTGGGGAACCCGGCTCAAACAGGTTCCCCCGCAATCCGCGGATCAGTAAATAGGTTAAATGACCGGCACAAAGTAGACAATCGATGCCCAAGCCACCAACCAAAAACTGATCAAGCCGATATCAAACCAATCACGTTTTTCCATAACCCCTCACCTTTCGATAGTGTGTCGATCAATTCAGGTTCACTCTATGTATCGACAATCTTGTCAAAAACTTAAACGGCAATTGTCTGCCGTAAACACCAAGCTGACTATCAATAAGCAAGGGGCAGGCCAAGTTATTCCCCCCAGCAGGTTTTTCTCTCACTAGACGTTTGGAGGTAACACACTAAAGGCTCAGTAGGTAGCGCTAACACTGACTGCTGACGCGCATAGTCAATAAAGCACTCCGCCATGGATAAACCAATCGAGCGACGGTGGCCGGTTTGAATCGCATCGTATCCTTCTTTTCCTTGGGCGGTATAAGATGACGACACACCTGTGTATTGTCGCTCATTATCTATGGCTATCCAGTGATTACCGCGCTTTATCTCGAGTTGTGTTACCCGCGCACCCATCGGCTGCCACGCTTCGTAGCGATAGCGTATATCGGCGCAATACGGAAAACTGCCTGACCCGAGGCCCGTCATGCCATTGTCTGTGGCATTGTTGATCGCGCCTTCAATCGCACGACGGATCTGTGCCCCGGTTACCTGGTAGGCGATCACGTCGATAGCAAATGGTAACAACGCGCCTGCAATTAAAGCGGCCGAGAGCGGCCCGGCGTTTAAACTGACTCTCACGCCACCCGCATTATGAATAGCAAAATCGGCTTCAATGCCTTGCTCACGTGCCGCCCATAAAAAGCTTTCTGTCACCAGCGGCGCCACTTCGCTGCCGCCCTCGCTGTCAGGCACGCGCACATGACGGAGTCGTTGCGGCACATATGTGACAACGTCACTTTCTAGTTGTGCCACATGGGGACGGTAGGTGCGCTGTAGATACTGTTTCAACGCGAGATCACTGGGTAATATCAGTACATTGTCTTGTCGGTTAAGATAGCTTCTTACTGCTTGATACGAGCCTTCGGTCAATTGCTGTTCCCGCGAGGCATCCATCGCGAGACTGCGCCCCAGTAACAAGTAATTTTGACCATCAAAGGCAACTGGCCGACCGTTTTCATCGATAGATAACGTAAAGCGACCGATGGCTTGCGCATGGCAACCCGCTTGCACAATCCAGGTATCGTTGACTTTATAGCCGTAGGGATCTTCTTTCGCCAAACCAAGGTTTTGAAAGTCTCCCTGCAGCACATGGGTATGTCCTCCCACAATCACATCAATCCCATTAACCGCAGCCGCTAATTCCTTGTCTTTGTCATAACCCAAGTGGCTCAATAGAATAATGGTGTTCACGCCTTGTTGACGCAAAAAAGCCACGGTGTTTTCAGCGATGCGTGTTGCAGGCAAGAAAGGAGTATCATGATCAGGGTGTGCCAATGCCGCCATTTGCTCAACCGCTAAACTGAAGATGCCCACTTTGTGTCCGGCATAGGTTTTAATGAGTGTACTCGCGCGCTCCTCCGGGGCGATGTATGGCAGTAAAGCGGGTTTCTCACTGACGCGCTTGTCCTTGTCTTTTGACTCATCCGCCACATGCCAATTCCCCGCAAGCAATGGGAATTGAATATCATCAAGAAAGTCAGCCACGGGGCCATTCCCTTGGTCAAGCTCGTGATTACCAATCGCCATCGCATCAATACCGAGTCGATTCAGCAAATCTGCATTCGCTTTACCTTTGAACAAGGAGTAATACAGAGTCCCTTGAAAGCAATCACCTGCGTGCAGAAAAAGGAATGCATGGTCATCTTGCTTAGCCTGCTCACGAAAATGTGCCACGGCTGAAGCAATACGTGCGAACCCGCCGCTATTGGCATAAACCGGTGTCGCCTTATCATCCAAGTTCAGCGAGACAGGCGTGGACTCAAAGTGAGAGTGGGTGTCGTTAATATGGGCAATCGTTAACGAGAAAGGTTGTCGTGCTGTCATAATTATCCGTGTTACAACACAAAAAAGGATGATACAAGCTTAACATTGACACATGCAAGAAAGGTTAAGTTTCTGATAAATTAACGACAACGAAACGACAAGGAAGCAAGATGACCATGCAAGTTAATGATATCAAGGTGGCCTTTATTGGCCTAGGCGTGATGGGCTTTCCAATGGCTGGGCACCTTCAGCGCCACGGCTACCCAACTTGCGTCTATAACCGCACCACCGGCAAAGCCGAAGCTTGGTGCGACACCTATTCAGGCACATATGGAATAACGCCAGCCGAAGCCGTGGCTGATGCTGACATCGTCTTTATGTGCGTGGGAAACGATGATGACGTACGCAGTGTGGTGTATGGCGATATTGGTGTGTTAGCCAATATGAAAAAAGGCAGTACACTGGTCGATCACACCACCACCTCTGCCGAGCTGGCCCTTGAGTTGGCACAAGTATGCGAGCGTCAAGGCCTGAGCTTTCTCGATGCCCCCGTCTCAGGCGGCCAAGCCGGTGCGGAAAAAGGCGCACTCACCATTATGGTCGGTGGCAACCCGACTGTGTTCAGTGACATTGAACCAGTAATGAACGTCTATGCCAGCGCAATCCAGCATATTGGCCCGCATGGCAGTGGTCAACGCTGCAAGATGGCTAACCAAATATGTATTGCCGGCGTCTTACAAGGCTTATCCGAGGCACTCACCTTCGCGCAATCCGCTGATCTCGATATCGAAAAGATGATCAATGCCATTAAGCACGGGGCCGCAGGCTCTTGGCAAATGGAAAATCGTGCTTTGACCATGGCAGAAGACAGTTTTGATTTTGGCTTTGCGATTGATTGGATGCGTAAAGATCTGGGCTTTTGTTTAGAAGAAGCCGCCAAGTTAGGCGTGGGACTTCCCTTAACCGAGCAGGTGGATCAACAGTATAACAAGTTACAAGCGCGCGGCTATGGCCGTTGCGACACCTCGGTCCTGATCAAGCAGTTTGATACAGATACCAAACCATCTTCATCGACCTGATCCAAACACGCGCCTTTCCTCGGCACCTGGGGCCGAGGAAAGGCGAAACAAGGTGTATACTAAAGTTAACCAATAAGGAGGGTTGCAATGACAGCTATCTATGTAATCTGCGCCATCGCCATGATGATTGGCCTGTTCACCTTATACGCCCCCTCTATTGAAAAATGGTGTGATAAGCAATTAAGCCCGAGAAAGAAAGATACGTAGTTAGTCACACCTGCCCCAGCTTTTCTCATCCCTCTGATTAAGTGGTATGATGCGCGCCATTCTTGCGCCACTGACTGATATCGTGTTGGCGCACTGGCATCAGCAAGGTTGTACAAACATGGTTAACAACAAAATCCAGTGGTTTCCTGGGCATATGCATAAAGCTCGTAAGGAGATCGAAGAGGTCATCCCTAAGATCGACGTGCTCATCGAGGTGCTCGATGCGCGCATTCCGTTTAGTAGCGAAAATCCGCTCATCAGTACGCTGCGTGGTGAAAAGCCGGTGATCAAGGTACTGAATAAGCGCGATCTGGCCGATCCGACGATGACCGAAATGTGGATGGCTCACCTAGAAAAAGAGCAAGGCGTGTCGGCGATGGCAATCACTACCTCGCACCCGCATGAAGTCAATCAAATCATGGATCGCTGCCGCTCACTCGCCCCACACCGTGAAACCATGGGAAAAAACATTCGCTCGATGATCATGGGGATCCCCAACGTCGGCAAGTCCACCATTATTAATAGCCTTGCTGGCCGAGTGATAGCCAAAACCGGCAACCAACCCGCGGTGACGCGCCAACAACAGCGGATCAACCTGCAAAACGGCGTGGTGCTATCCGATACACCCGGGATTTTATGGCCAAAGGTTGAGAACCCACACAGCGGTTTTCGTCTCGCGGCAACCGGCGCCGTTAAAGATACGGCAATGGATTATGACGAAGTCGCCTTTTATACCGTGGAATACTTGGCGAGCGCCTATCCCGAGCGGCTTAAAGAACGCTATCAGCTTGATGTATTACCCGAAACAGACATTGAGTTAATGGAAGCGATTGGTGCCAAACGCGGTTGTTTGCGCGCGGGAGGACGGGTCGACTTGCATAAAGCCTCAGAAGTGCTGTTGCACGACTTACGCGCTGGTGCGCTGGGTGGCCTCACTTTAGAGAAACCGGATATGATTGAAACCGAGCTGGTACAGGTTGAAGAAGACAACGCCCGCCGAGAACAAGAAAAAGCCGCTAAAAAAGAGGCCCGTCGTAAGCGTTACCTCAAAAATAAGCGATGATTTAGATATAGACGAACAAAGGGGCTTAAAGCCCCTTTTTATTAAATTTCGACCATTAGCGCCGCAGCAGTTAGCCGTTGCGTGTCACATCCACCAGCGCATCGGCCAGTCTATCAATATGACGTTCAGCCAAGCCGGCAATGTTAATCCGACTATCACCCACTGCGTACACGCCATGTCGGTCGCGTAGCTGATTCACCTGATCAACCGTTAACCCGAGGACAGAGAACATACCACGGTGGTGCTGAATAAAATCAAAATAACCATCGCCCGTACGGTCGCGCAGTGCTGCTGTCAACCCTTCACGTAACGTATTGATCCGAGTGTTCATCGCCTCAATTTCATCTCGCCACTGTTTGGTGAGGGCGTCGTCGGTGAGGATGGTTTCAACAATCGCGGCACCGTGATCAGGCGGCATGGTATAAGTGCTTCGCGCAAGCTGAAGGATACGCCCTTTCGCATTTTGCGCTTCTTGGGCAGATTTACCCACCACAATCGCCGCGCCAGTGCGCTCACGGTACAACCCAAAGCTCTTAGAGCACGAGGTGGCAATCAACATTTCCTCAACGTTGTCGGCGAGAATACGCAAACCACGCGCATCTTCCTCCACACCATCACCGAAGCCCTGGTAGGCAATATCCACAAACGGTGTAAAGCCATTACGGTTTGCAAGCTCGGTAATCGCTTCCCATTCTTTCAAGCTGATATCAGCGCCCGTGGGGTTATGGCAACAGCCATGCAGTAATACCACATCGTCCGCACCAGCTTGCGACAACGCGTTAAGCATGGCATCGGTATCCACCATTTTGGTGTCGCGATTAAAATACGGGTAGAACTTGACCGTCAGGCCTGCCGCTTCCATGACAGGTTTGTGATTCACATAGCTAGGATCGGTCAACCACACAGTGGTCACCGGCTTGGCCAGATTCATCAAATCAGCCAACATGCGCAGTGCGCCACTCGCACCTGGGGTTTGCACCGCCGCACATCGGTGGTAAGCATCGGTCCCTTTGAGCAAGAGGTCAACCATGGCTTGGTTGAAGTTTTCATTACCCGCCAGCCCGACATAGGCTTTGGTTTGTTGGCTTTGTGCCAATGATTGTTGCGCCGCTTTAACGGCGTGCATGATCGGCGTTTGACCCTGACTGTCACGGTACACGCCAATGCCCAAGTCCATTTTGTGCTCACGCGGATCGTCACGATACGCCAATGACAAGGAGAGAATCGGATCCTGCTGAGCAGGCGAGAGCAGATCTAACATAGTATTACGTCCTTTTAAGCCTGAATGCTCAAGATACGCTATACCCTACCCCATGCGGGAAAATTGGCAACCTCTTAACCATGATTCTCTTGCCCTTTTCGGGCACGCTCGGACAGAAAGTGTACGCATTGATTGGCACTTCCCCGCCACACTAAATGAGGATCCGCTTCATCTTGGATAAACTTGCCGTCAATTAATACATCAACCAAATCGACAACATCTCGCTGTTTTGATGACAATTCTGCCAATGTATAACCTGTCCACAGCCAAATGTCTTTGCTCGGTGCGCGGCTCACCACCTCTTGTAACAATTCTTTTACACTGTCGATATTAGCAGGATGAAGCGGATCACCACCGCTCAATGATAATCCTCGGCGCGGGATCCGTGAATCGAGTAAGTCTTGAACAATCTGCTCTTGCATCAGATCAGTGAAAGGATGGCCGCTGTTCAGCGGCCAGGTGGCTTTGTTGTAACAACCACGGCATTGGTGTTCGCACCCCGATACAAACAAGGTACAACGTGTGCCTGGCCCGTTGACCACATCAACGGGAAGGTATTGGTGATAGTTCACGCTTCCCCCTACATGTGTTTCACACGGCGAATCACTTCTTGTTGTTTACCCGGATTAAAAGGTCGCGTATCAGGGCTTCCTAAATAGCCGCACACACGTCGTGTCACTGACACACGTGCTGGGTCATGATTGCCGCAAGCCGGACAAGTGAAGCCTTTACTGGTGCAATTAAATTCGCCGGTAAAACCACATTCGTAGCATTCATCAATCGGCGTGTTGGTACCATAGTACGGCACGCGATCGTAGCTGTAGTCCCAAACGTTCTCTAACGCTTCTAGGTTGTGCTGAATGTTGGGGTATTCCCCGTAGCAAATAAAGCCACCATTGGCTAAGCGCGGGTAATCCATCTCAAAATCGATTTTATCGTAAGGCGTCACCTGCTTTTCCACATCCAAATGGAAGCTGTTGGTGTAATACCCTTTATCTGTCACCCCTTCAATCACACCAAACGCCTGGGTATCGAGCTGACAAAAACGACTGCACAAGTTTTCACTTGGGGTGCTGTACAAACTAAATCCATAACCTGTTTCGGCTTTCCAGCGCTCGGTCGCATCATGTAAATAAGCCACAATCGCTTTGGCTTTCTTTTGTTTCACCACGCTGTCGTAGATGTGCGGCACACTACCGTACAGCGCATTGATGGTCTCGTGCAGGCCAATGTAACCTAGCGAAATGGACGCACGCCCATGTTTAAAAATATCACTGACATCATCGTCTGGGTTCAAACGGATACCACATGCGCCTTCCATATATAAAATCGGTGCCACCCGCGCTTTTACCCCTTTAAAACGAGCAATACGGGTATCGAGTGCCTGGCGCGCAAGGCTTAGCGTTGCATCAAGGCGCGCATAGAACTCGTCTTCGTCCCCCTCCGCCTCAATGGCTAAACGAGGTAAATTAACGCTGACGACACCCAAGTTGTTACGTCCTTCATGTACCAGTGTACCGTCCTCTTCGTAAGCGCTTAAAAAGCTTCGGCACCCCATTGGGGTTTTGAAGGAGCCCGTGACTGATATCACTTGGTCATAATTGAGAATATCTGGGTACATACGCTTAGAGGCGCACTCGAGTGCCAACTGTTTGATATCGTAATTGGGATCACTCGGACGGCGGTTTAAGCCCTCTCGGATGCAAAACACCAGTTTCGGGAAGACGGCCGTTTTTCGATTTTCACCCAAACCAGCAATCCGATTCGCTAAAACAGCACGTTGCACGGCACGTGCCGCCCAGCTCTTACCTAAGCCGAGGCCAAAGGTGACAAAAGGAGTCTGCCCATTCGCCGTGTGCAACGTGTTGACCTCATACTCCAACGACTGAAAGGCATCAAAACACTCTTTATCAGCACGGGCGCGGGCATAAGCGTCGGGATCACTGACAGACCACTCACGCGCCACCAACAAGTGCTTTTGATAACTGGCTTCAACATAAGGGGCCAGCACTTCATCAATGCGGTTAATCGTGGTACCACCGTAAATATGACTCGCGACTTGTGCGATGATTTGCGCGGTCACCGCGGTAGCGGTTGAGATGGATTTGGGCGGCGCAATTTCCGCATTGCCCATCTTAAAGCCTTTTTGCAGCATGCCAGCCAAGTCAATTAGCATGCAGTTGAACATCGGAAAGAAAGGTGAATAGTCCAAATCGTGATAGTGAATTTCACCTGACTCATGCGCTCTTACCACGGCACTGGGCAACATGTGTTGCTTGGCATAGTGTTTGGCGACGATCCCCGCGAGCAAGTCACGCTGAGTGGGGATGACTTTACTGTCTTTGTTGGCATTTTCGTGCAGCAATTCAGTGTTAGTTTGCCCGACCAGCCCTTGTACTTCATGATTCAAACGGCCACGGCGCTCGCGAGCGATGTCTCTATCATGGCGATATTCAATATAGGCACGTGCCACCGCTTTATGCGGTCCGGTCATGAGGACATCTTCAACGGCATATTGAATATGATCAATATCCACCTCGGCCTCGCCAGCAAACTGCGTCGCGATGGTATCTGCTAAGCGGAGGATGTCTGCGTCGGTCAGTTGACACAGCTCAGCCTCTCGCATCGATTGCGCCGACTCTCGCGCACATGTCACCGCCTGGACAATCCGATCTGCATCAAATGGGACGCGTGTTCCATCGCGCTTAATTACCGCTGGCATATGCCCTCCACACCATATATAGGATACAAAATACACTAAAACACAATATGTGGTATTAGATAGCAACTAGGGGGCACATTGTGTTGACACAGATCATCGAAGTCTCGAATAACGTCCAACCGACGAATCAAATGCCTATCTGTACCGCAATCTCACTGATCTTCGTTATGATAGTTATCAGTTAAAATCAAAGGTTCTCCGCAAAGTGCTACAATGCTCCACTGCATGCGCAACATTTCCAGTAGGATCACAGTGGAACGCGTAATAATGAGGTATCCACCATCGTACTTCGAGTTTTAGGTCTGCTCGTGCTTGTTGGGGTATTTTCGGCCCCTAGCTATGGACTGACAGTGGCAACATGGAATTTTGAGTGGCTGACCTTAAAGGGTGATCAACGAGCCGGCGTCCGTCATCAAGACGATTATCAACAGCTTTCGTCGATCTTTGTTCAACTCGCCCCCGATGTGTTGGCTTTTCAGGAGGTTGATAGTCCTGAGGCACTGGCACGAGTCATTCCCACAGAGGCGTATAATGTCTATTTTTCCGATCGTTATGCCGCCCTTAAAGAAAGCACACAAAGCCAGCAACTGACGGGGTTCGCCGTCCGTAAAGACTGGAAAGTAGACGACCCTCGCGATCTGCGTCAAATCGCGCTACCTGGTTTTTTTGGCGTGCCCTCTCTGCGATATGGCACCTATGTTGTGGTCACACCGCCGGGCCAAGAACCGGTTCATATGCTGTCGGTGCATCTTAAGTCCGGCTGTTTTAAGCAAGCGCAAGCCTCACGAAGCTGCGAAAAGCTACGCAAGCAATTCAGTGTGTTAGCCGATTGGGTGCGTGAACATGGTGATAAAAACATCCTCATTGCAGGTGACTTTAATCGCTATATCAGTGAAAAACAGGATCCGTTTTGGCTACAATTCCGCCAATCCCTTCTCGACGATGCCTCGAGACCAACAAACATCATCAACGTAACAGAGAGTGTCCGCGCACGTTGTAAAGCACGACGCTATAACTGGCGTACTCAGACCTGGAACCAAGTGATGTACAGCCGCTTAATCGATCATATTTTAGTCTCCGAATCGTTGGCGTCTCGGTGGCAATATAGTTTTCAGCATCATTTTGCCTATCATAACGTCATGAACTTCAGGCTCAGCGATCATTGTCCCGTCGTGGCGACGTTCAAACCCCAATAAGCGCTAAAAGTCATTGACCTACCAAAAAGATTGCGAGAGTCTAGCAAGCTGTCATGGTGATGACATAAAGGGTCGTTAGCCTTCCTTCATGTGGGCTGTTAGAGTCACCCAAGGAGAAAGAAATGGATAGTTTACAACATCAAGTCATCCCAACCGATGACGACCTATTAGCCGACTACTACGGCGATATTGGCGTGCTCCAAGGCCAAGACGCACGCAGTGACAACGACGTATTTAGCGACGATATCGAAGACGCCACACGATAGGCGTTGATATCACGTTTCTAACATGACGCTGACAACCCCTTTTCCGCTGCGTAGTAGGTTGTCAGTAAATTCACCAATGTATCCGATGTCTTATGAAAAAAGGTCTCTCTACTGCGCTATTTGTTCTCTCTTTTTTATCATTTCACGCCTCTGCAGCGCCTGAGCTAATTGCCAAGTCCACGCTTGAGTTTGGTGATTTTGAAGAAACGGCCAACGTGGAGATACAAGGCGATATTCAAGAAGATGTCTTACGCCTGGCCGAACGAGGGGTGGAAAAAGAAGAGGCGGATTATTTCGTGATCGATCAGTTTAGCGAAGATACCAAGAAAAACCTCTTAGTGGTCTCCGTTACGCTTTATCGTGAGCACACCACAGACACACAAAAAAGCATAGAAGCTCGCCTCGGCTAATCCGTTTTCGAGACAGGCAGGTTGTCGCTTGCCTGTTTTCCTCTCTGCCTTACTCCGCTCTCTCCCATTTGCTACACTTGCCGCTCTTAATAAAACCATAATGAGCAAAGTCGTGATTGGAACCCTAGATAAGATGCGCACAGAAGCCGGCGCCGACGTACAATACTTTCTGCGGGTGGGTAATGAAGAGCTACACCTCAATCCATTGCTTGGGCAGAGATTAACCCTGACTCATACTGGCAATATCTTTTGCGATGCCTGTGGGCGAAAAACCAAAAAAAGCTATTCGCAAGGCCATTGTTACCCCTGCATGAAAAAGCTCGCGCGTTGCGATATGTGTATTATGAAGCCTGAAACCTGCCACTATGCGCAAGGAACCTGTCGAGAGCCCGAGTGGGGAGAACAGTTCTGCATGACGGATCATATTGTTTATCTCGCCAACACCTCGGGATTAAAAGTGGGGATTACCCGCGCTAACCAGATGCCAACACGCTGGCACGATCAAGGTGCCACGCAAGCTCTCCCGGTGTTTCGGGTTAAAACACGCCAGATTTCCGGGCTAGTTGAAGTCGCGATGGCGAAACATGTCGCGGATAAAACCAATTGGCGCGCGCTCCTAAAAGGCGACAATGACCCACTTGATCTTCACGCAGAGGCTGAACGTTTAACCCAAGCGATCGAGCCAGAATTAGCGGATATCCGTCTGCAATTTGGCAATGATGCGGTCTTGCCTGCAGCACTTGACGCCCTCACTTTTAGTTACCCTGTCACTGAGCACCCAACCAAAATAAGTTCACATAACTTTGATAAAAATGCCGAGGTGAGTGGGGTTTTGAAAGGCATTAAAGGGCAGTATTTGATTTTCGATACTGGCGTGATTAACGTGCGTAAATTCACCAGCTACGAAGTCAGCACCTCACACGGCTAACGGCGCATCAAGTTAGCATCTAACCAACCGTGCGAGTGATCGTTGCCACTAGCACGGTATTGGTAAGGTGGCTACTGAGGTTGGATACCCGTCATATCTGAAATCAACGCAATATGTTGTGCACTTAACGGCAATGACCAACGCACATCACCGGCATCAGCCACCAGCACATTGGCGTCGGCGATAATCTGTAACGAGTCAGATTGCACCTGCATGCTCAATTTCATTGCGGGCAATTGGATCACCACCTCATGCGCGGTCACGATTAGCTTGCCGTGTTCTATATCGACCACCATCTTGCTCAGTCCTCCAAGGATTTATCGGCGCGCTTATCAGTGAGTACCGCCATAGTGAGTCGGCTCACGCACACATCCCGGCCTCGTTCATCTTGGATGGTGATATTCCACACCTGCGTGGTTGCGCCGAGATGCACTGGGGTCGCCACGCCCGTCACCGTGCCTTCTCGCATCGCACGCAGATGATTGGCATTGATGTCCAACCCGACACAGTACTTTCCTTCTGGCACACACATGTTTGCTGCCAAGGAGCCTAGTGTTTCAGCAAGCACGACAGATGCGCCACCATGGAGCATGCCCAGCGGCTGATGCGTATGCGGTGCCACCGGCATGGTTCCCGTTAAACTCTGCGCATCAAAAGCCGTATATTCAATCCCTAAATGCGCGACCAACGTATTAGTCGAAGAGGCATTTAACCCCGCTAACGACATGTCTTTTTTCCAAATACTCACAATACTTTCACCCATTGCTGTTTATCCCGATGGAAAGGAAATCGCTGCGCGAAACGCGGACTATCAAGCCGCGCCTAACGCTGCCTGCGCGCACCAGTAGACGTTCAGTCAAGAAGCCAGTACATTAGCACTCTGATATCTTTGCTTATATTCACTGCGACTGTGGCGCAAAACGATACAGGAAATGACCATGCTACGCACTGCTAAAACCGTCATGCTATCTCTATGCCTGATGGTTATGCTTTCATCTTGCTCTCACTCGCCAACGGGACGAAACCAGTTATTGCTTTTTTCCGGTGATGACATGGCGAATCTGGGACAGCGTTCGTTTGAGGAGATGAAAAAGTCGCAACCTATCAGTGACGACAAAGCCATCAACGCCTACGTGCAATGCGTCACCGCCGCCATCTTAAAAGTGGTGCCACCGCAATCCAACTTCTCGGAATGGGAAGTGGTGGTATTCGACAGTGATCAAGTCAACGCCTTTGCACTTCCCGGCGGAAAGATCGGCGTTTACACCGGACTGCTCGACGTTGCAAAAACGCCCGATCAATTGGCTGCAGTGATCGGCCACGAAATTGGGCACGTCCTTGCCGATCACAGTAACGAGCGCTTATCGCGCTCGCAACTCACTGCCTTGGGGTTGACCATTACCGGCATCACTCTTTCTGATAACCCCTATGGCGATCTTGCCCTCGCAGGGCTTGGGCTTGGCGTCCAAGTGGGAATATTGCTTCCTTACAACCGCGCTCAAGAATCAGAATCGGATAAGATTGGTCTGCAGTTAATGCATCAAGCAGGGTTTGACCCGAGCGCTAGCGTTACCCTGTGGCAAAATATGGCAAAAGCGTCCAAAGGCGCGCCGCCGGAGTTGCTTTCAACCCATCCATCACCCGACACGCGTATTAATGCGTTACAAACAGGTGTCAATCAACTGCCTAACGTGCCCCATCGCTTGACATCGTCGTGCCCTCGGCCACCATCAAAGAAACAGAGTAAAAACATTTAACTAACATAGTGAGCATCATCACAAAGCCTGCATACAAACACGGACAAAGCGTCGTCGCGTGAGAACAGCCCGTCGCCGTCACACAAAAAATTAACCTATATGTTACGCTTAAGTTTTCATTGGGGACGAGTGACGACACGCGTGATGAAGCCGTTTTTCATCTTATTTTTTTTTATACTGCAGGTGCCGTTTGCGTTCGCAACGACGCAAGAGACAAACGATCTTTTCGATCAGCTGTTTGAGAAACATGCACTGGTCATGCTTCTCCTTGACCCAGATACTGGTGAAATCAAAGCCGCCAACCCAGCAGCTAGCGACTTTTACGGCTATTCACAGCAGACGCTGACCCAAATGAATATCGCCAGCATTAATGCCCTGCCCCCTGATGCCGTCGCTGAAGAACGTAAGCTGGCGGAATTAGAAAACCGAAACTATYTCGTTTTCAGCCATATATTATCGGACGGCACGACCAAAACCGTAAGGGTATCCTCGATACCCATTATCTACCGCGATGAACCAACCCTTTTTTCAATTATCACCGATATCAGTGATTATCGGGCCACTCAGGCATCACTGTGGCACTATCAAAACCGACTCGAGCAAATGGTGGCACAACAGACCGAGCAAATCGCCACGCAAAAAAATCACCAACTGATTATTACATCCTTGATTATCATTGTGCTCGGTGCAGGGCTCGCGACAATGTGGTTTATTCTCGCTAAGTCACGACGCACCGAATATGAGCTGCAACTGGAGCGTAAACGCTTAGATGAAATAATCCGCGGTACCCATGTCGGCACTTGGGAGTGGCATATCCCTAGCGGAGAGCTGGTTATTAATGAGCGCTGGGCAGAAATTTTGGGATATCAAAAACACGAGCTGATACCTGCCTCATTTGAAACCTGGAAAAAGCTTTGTCATAGCGAAGATTTCGCGCGCGCGTCTAAAGAAATTGATGCCGCCTTTAGCGACTCTAACCCTTTTTATGAATGTGAGTTTCGCATGCTGCATAAAGATGGGTTTTGGGTTTGGATCTTGGCCAAGGGTAAAGTCATGGAGTGGGATCGCGACCATAACCCAATTCGAATGGCGGGCACGCACCAAGATATCAACGAAACCAAGCGTCTTTAC
Source organism: Salinivibrio sp. PR6 (assembly GCF_001995955.1). Lineage (NCBI taxonomy): Bacteria > Pseudomonadati > Pseudomonadota > Gammaproteobacteria > Vibrionales > Vibrionaceae > Salinivibrio > Salinivibrio sp. PR6. Next base: position 29,201 of record NZ_MUFA01000022.1, read on the forward strand.
CTGCAGTTTGAGCATATGGCGCATACCGACACCCTGACAGGCGCGCTTAACCGCGTCGCCTTTAAGCAGCGTGCGGATATTGTGCTGGCGCAAGCACGTCAGCAAGGCGCACATTTTGCCCTACTGTTTATCGATCTCGATGGCTTTAAGAAAATAAACGATACCTATGGCCATGACGCCGGAGACAGTGTGTTAGTGGAAACGACTAAGCGGATGGGCCAAAGCATCCGTAACTCAGATACCCTCGCTCGCCTGGGCGGCGACGAATTCGCGGTGATTTTAGAATATACCAGCCACTCAGAAGACGCAGCACGCGTCGCCGAGAAAATTATCTCCAGTCTCAATCAGCCATTTGCAATAGATGACCAGCAACACGCACACCTTTCCGCCAGCATCGGTATCGCTTGCTATCCAGATCATGGAGAATCGGTCGAACAGCTGCTCAATTGCTCAGATGCCGCCATGTATTATGCGAAGAAATCGCTAAAAGGCGGCACTTATGCCGTCTGTGACCCTGATAATCATGCAACCACGAGTAACAACCGCGGGAAACAATCACTCTAGACACTCACGGTTGGCTATTTTGAGATGCTTATTTTTGCGCGGCTTGTTGTGATGGTGCTGTGGCACGCGGGGTTTGGCTCGCCAACGCCTCATTAGTCACATCCTGGATGGAGATAAACATGTGATTGACCTCACCCCGCGTATTCGCCATTGGATGCATGGTGACGTTTTGATACATAAAGGGGAGCTGACCGGTGATCGGGCGAACATGACGACAACGGAACAAATACGGGCGTTGCTGCCAGACAATAAAACTGCGACAACGGAGATCGAACACGGGTTGCGACTTGGCACGAAACCAAGGCTCATTGATCTCCGGAAACACCTCGAATAACGAGCGGTTTTGCACATCTTTAGCGTGTTTACCGCTATGGTGAACCATAAAGCCATTCCACATTTGGATATGGAAGTCTCTGTCTAACACAATCAATCCCATGTCGATGTGCTGTACCATGTCGAGCATCCAATGGAATTGGTCAAAATCTTCTGTGCTCATCGCATTACTCCTCATCCATTAGGTAGGCCAACTTCGCATCGAGCAGCGGCAAAGACTCATCCAGTAGCAATAGTAACAAATCGCATTTTATATCTGTCCCATCAATTTGATAACTGACTTCAATGGTCACTGTTCGTTTCCATGACCCTTTCATCGCCGCTATCAACTGATCCACTTCAGCGTGCTGACCCAAGAGCGCCGGATAGCTTTGCGAAAACTCTAACGCGCCTTGATCGCCTAAGCCCTTTAAAAAGGCACTAATCAGAATATTGCTAATATCGACCAGCAATTCGAGCTCGTTGTCGACCGACCCATCCTCGGGATAGTCCAACAATTTCACCATCTCGGTAATACTGGAATCACTAATCAGCATCAGCGCTTCGCCAGCGATCCCCTCCCCACTGAAACCCTGACACACACCGTTCATGGTATTTGATTGGGCCAAGTGCCGGATAGTCATCGTCAACTCGGTCACTTCAAACACATTGACCTGTGGCAGTGGCATGTGGACAAACACCCCGCAATGTCGGGCAAGTTTATCTGCTGCCTGCCCCATCGCAATGTTCACCACTTCCATGTAAATATCTCGGCGACTGAGTTTTTCTTTGGGCGCGTGTGAACGCTCGGTCTCTGACGCAGAAGCAGTGGGTAAATACGCCTTGATCAATGCATCGACGCGCTCACGACTGATGGGCTTTTTAACAAAGTCTTTGGCCCCCCGTTCCAGCACTTGCTGCTGGGCAAGCGGCTGAATGTCGCCTGAGACCACGACGACAGGCACCGTCATTCCGGCTTCTTGCATCGCTTCAAGTGTCTGATACCCATCAAGTTCCGGCATAGTCAAATCAAGGAACATGATGTCGATCGGCTGACTACTCAACACATCCAGGGCAACATTGCCATTTTCGGCAAAGTGCACGTCGGCATCCAAATCGTTGGGTAAGGTTCGCGCTAATTGCTTACGCGCAAGCGCAGAATCGTCAGTGATCAGAATTTGTGTGGTCAAAAGCCTCTCCTTTCCTACATCTTTACTGAGAGTATGGCTGGGTAAACACTGTAAGCATAAACCAATATCGCGAGGAATGAGGGCAAACCAGTCAAAATGCGATGATTCTTTTTATATCAGGGGGCTACTCTTGTCGTTGGCATAATTGAGCAAGGCGATCAGAGCGACTGATCAGGCTGGGCGCATGCAAGTAGAAATAATGCAAACATGTTAAACAAAGCTGAACGCATTCGTACACTTTTTCGCTGATGATCTCAGGCGAAGCGTCAAATTCACCGGTCAGTAACGCTTGCCAATCCTCGGCAAGCCTATCGATCAGAGTGACGTCTGTCTCTCGCTCAAGAATATGGCTCAAGGCCTTTTTTATCGGGATAATATCTTCACTCGCGGCAAAAATATTTCTCAGCGCAATAATCACATCCACCAATGCGTCTTGTGTGTCTGGCTTTTTCGCTGCGGTATATAGACGAGACATTGCCAAGCGAATCCCCCTCGAGTCGGTGTCATCCACGAGCATACTCCAACGCTCAATATTGACTAAGTCTGTCTCACTGATAGCAACAGGATCGTCCGTTTCTGCCACTGAACCAAAGTCTTGTCGCCGGTTATCAAGCGAGAATGGATCGATACGCCAAACCCACTCTGGCGCCACAAAGGCTTTGTGTTCACCGAGGTAACAAAGCGCCATACACAAAACAATATTCAGCTCAGTGGTTTGTTGTTCAGTCGTGGCGTCCAATACCTCTTCTGGCCAATCATCGTCCTCTAAAAAATCACCAAAGTTAATCGCAAACGCATACCCCGACTCGAGCATGAACCCGTTATCGCGACGTTTAGCCATTAAACTCGCCGCTTGTAGGACATATTCCGCAATCCCTGGGGTATAGCGACGCACACTGCCCCATTTGGTATCCAGCTCGGCCAAGTTCGTGAGCGCCGCATTGCGAAAGCCCACAAACATCGGAATATGAGCGACTTCACCATCAGCTAAGCTACGTGCCATCTCCAACATTTCTTGCACCGTTTCTACGAACATATCAGGGCTGACAACCCCACGAATACGCATCAGGTCGTAGCTATTAACCAGAATCGACACGGGTAAACTGGCCAAGCTGACCACGCCGCGGTGGCCACTGGCATCTTTGTAGTCGCCACAGGTTTGCTGCGGCTCTTTCCCCGACGTTGTGAATAGGCGAGACAGAGCAGGGTCTGCCGCCATGCGTTTTTGAACCTGCTTACTGACCGGGAATTGCTCAATGGCTGCGGTGAGATAGCCGGCGCCTCGATAAAAAAGATGCGGCCGCTGTCCTGCTTTAATAAGAAATAAAGGATAGAGTTCACCCGCCAGTTGGCAAAAAGCACTGGTTAATGGGTCTGAACTGTTAATTCGCGTCGCCAGCTCACCGCCCTGCTGTGCACGCCAAACATTAAAGACGTGGCGGCCGTTTTGCATCACGTGCGGTAAACGATAAAAGAAGGATTGTTCACTTTCCCCTTGCTCAACCGCAGACACACGTAGCTGGCGACACAGCTCAATATATTGATTGAGTGTGTCGCGCTGAATCCGGCTCAAGCCGAGTTTTTGCATCAAAATTAAACGGCCTTCCGCTTCTGTGACATTCAGGATGTAACTAACCACACGGTGGCCCATCGCTTTCACAAAATGCGGAATGGCCGGATAGGACATCATCGTTTCCTAACCTTGTGTCAATCGTTCACGGATATCAATGCGTGCTCCAGCACCTATGAAGGGTATCGGCCTCCGTACGGGAAACTGTACCGAGCGGACAATAATGCGATAAAAGCCGTCGTACCTGTGGCTGATTTGTCGTACCTGTAGCTAATTTAAAAAAGTATAGTGCTTCCATTAACTTGGCAAGTCACGACAAACCCTGAAACATTTTTGCGCGCAAAGGCGACAGTGAGGACTTGACCAAGCGGTAACACGCACCTATTCTAGCGTACAAGTGTACGCTTAAATAAAGATAACGAGTTATGGATACCAAGGCTTCAACCTCTCCCCCTCAGAAACCACGCTTAATCTGGTTAAACATTAGCGTGTTTACCCTCACTTTTTTGATTGCGGTGATAGGAACGCCACTATGGGCATGGCACCATGGTTTTGATTGGATGCAGATCACTGCGCTGATCGTCGCATTCAGCTTTTGTGGCCTGTCGATCACCGCTGGCTATCACCGGTTGTGGGCCCACAAAACCTATCAGGCCCATCCAGCTCTACGCTTTATCTTCGCCATTGGTGGGGCATTTGCGCTGCAAAACAGTGCACTTCATTGGTCGTCAGATCACCGCATTCACCACCGCCATGTCGATGACAACGATGTTGACCCCTATTCGGCCAAGCGCGGCTTTTGGTTCTCACACCTTGGCTGGATGCTGCGCGAATACCATCCCAACCGCTATGGCGATTACAGCAACTGTCGCGATCTGCAAAAAGATAAGATCGTGATGTGGCAACACAAGCACTACCTTGCGCTGACACTGGCCACCAACTTTGGCTTCCCTATCGCGTTTGGTTTGCTCCATGGCGATCTTTGGGGCGCTGTCTTACTGGTCGGCTTTACTCGATTAGTGCTAAGCCACCACACCACCTTTTTCATTAACTCGTTAGCGCATGTGTGGGGCAGCCAGCCTTATACCGATAAAAACACCGCGCGGGATAATGGCGTGCTCGCCTTGATGACCTTTGGCGAGGGCTACCACAATTTTCACCATATTTTTGAGAACGACTACCGCAACGGCATTCGCTGGTGGCAGTTTGATCCGACTAAATGGCTGATCAAAACTGCATCTTGGTTGGGTTTAGCGGAAAAACTGCGCGTGACCCCCGAAGAGAAGATTGAAAAGGCGCGTGCGACCATGCAATTGCAGCGCGTCACACAACAGCTTAGTGACAAGCCACACGCTTCGCATCGTCTGCAAATCCTGCAACAAGAGTATGATGCTTTGGTCGCCAAAATGGCGGACTACTACACGCTGAAAAAACAGCTGTTAGCGCTCGAGCGTGACAAGCTGCGCGAAAAAGTCGAGAACGCCGAGCTAACCCAGCAATACAAAGATTTAAAGGTGCGTTTTCAGCAACAAAAACGTAGCTGGCAGGTGCTCACCGCCAAATACGCCAGCTAGCCGCGACCCGTTTCAGCAAACAACAAACCGGCCACTTGGGCCGGTTTGTTATCTGGCAAGGATCTGTTGGTGCCAGTTAGTTGGACGGGGTAAGAAAAGAAAGCAGGATCGACTCCAGCTCATCCCAAGGTAAGGCGTCGGTATCGATCACTTCGATGCGCGACTCGGCCTGTTCAATCGACATAGGCGTCACGGTAACCACCTGATTAGCGACGTTAAACGCGTAAAAACCCTCGTCTGTATTGACCACTGCTTTAATCCGTTGAGCATTGATGTTGCTCAATAGCCCGTACAAGGCATCAAACGGAAAACAACAGTGCGCGGCAAACAACCAACCGCAGCTGACATAGCCCTGCCCTTGGTTTTCTTTGCGGGTAAAGGTATCGTCCGGGCCCAGAGCTAATGTAGTCATGGGCTCGGCATCGTTGTGATGGTGATGATAGTGCGCTTGACGAGCGTGACGCGGTAACGCAAGCCACGCGGTCTCGAGCGCCCCTTGTTCAACACCGGTTACCAAGCTTTTCTCGCCATCAAACGCGGCGACATAATCATAAAAGGTGGCGATTTGCGCCTCGCTACACTGGTCAAGCTTGTTTGCCACCACCACATCCGCAAGCGCGATTTGATCATGAAAATTTTGATTTTCACGATAGCGCACATCGTCAATACAACGCGGATCGACCAAGGTAATGGTCGCGCCCAGCGACAAAGAAGTATCGAAAGGCGGTTGAGTCAGCTTACCGATAATGTCTTTGGGATGACCGAGTCCCGTCGGTTCAATCAAAATCCGATGCGGCTTCTCGGCAAGCAAGGTATTTAGCCCCACCGTCATGGGTAGGCCGGCCACACAACACATGCATCCTCCCGGCACTTCCTTCACCAACGCACCTTGTTCAGAGAGGATTGCGCCATCGACACCTACCTCGCCAAACTCGTTCACCAAGATAGCCCAACGCTCATGCTCGGGTTTATTCGCGAGTAAATGACGAATCGCCGTGGTTTTCCCCACGCCAAGAAACCCAGTGATAATGTTGGCTGCGAACTGACTCATTGCTTTATCCTGCTTGTTATCTGCATCAGCGTAGTGTAACGGATTGCGCCACACTCGTCGCCTTTTGGTAAAGCACATTGAACCAGCCATATGCAGCTCAGTGAGTAGCACAAAAAATGATGAAATATCATGCACTCACTGCAAGTGGTGATCATTACGCATAAAAGCTTGGTAAAATAAAAGGTTCGCTAACACACTTCTTTAGGAGGAAGTATGCTGAATCCATCAACGGCAAAGTCGGTGATTGACCATGCCCTGTTTTTAGGCGCGGATTTCGCCGAACTCTTTGTCGAACGCCATCACTCAGGCAACGTGGAGCTGTTGTCTGGTGAGGTGGATAAAGTCAGCTCAGGGATTGATTTTGGTATTGGTATCCGGTTGTTTTTCGGCCACAAAGTGCTTTATGGCTACACCAACAGCCGCGATGAAGAACAATTGAAAAAAGTCACCAGCTTGCTGTGTGCGCGTGATAAGCGCGATCAAATCGCCACCGCTGGTCCACTTAATTTGTCCCATTTAAATGACAAACATCCGGTGTCTGAGCCGTTATCGGCAGATCAACATGTGGCCGATAAGGTGGCGTTCTTACGCCAAGTGGATGCGCGTATTCGTGCCGAAAGCGATAAAATCGCGCAAATTATTGGTCGTGTCGGCCAACGTGAGCAACAGGTCGAGATTTTCAACTCTCATGGCCTGCATGCCACAGATACCCGCCACTACACGCGTATTGCCGCTACAGCGGTCGCCACTAACGGTGAGGAACAGTCAACGGGCTTTGATGCCCCCGGTGCACTCACAGGCTGGGAGTTCCATCAGGATATCGATCCGGTTGCGCTGGGCGAGCGTGTGGCACGACAAGCGCTGATTAAACTCGGTGCCCAAGCCTGTCCATCAGGCGAAATGCCTGTAGTGATTGGCAACGGTTTTGGTGGGGTAATTTTCCACGAAGCCTGTGGCCACTTGTTAGAAACCACCTCGGTTGCTAAAAAGGCTTCCGTCTTCCATGACCAAATGGGCGAAATGATTGCCAGCCCTGTAGTGAGCGCGGTGGACGATGGCACCTTGGCGAATGCGTGGGGCTCAATCAATATCGATGATGAAGGCATGGAAACCCAGCATACCCAGTTGATCAAAGACGGTAAGCTCACCTCCTTTATGGTCGATCACATGGGCAGCCTGAAAACCGGTTATGCGCGCACCGGCTCTGGCCGACGTGAGTCTTATAAATTCGCACCGACCTCGCGGATGCGAAATACCTTTATTGAGCCCGGTAACGACAGCTTAGACGCCATGATTGGCTCCATGGAGCGTGGCATCTACGCCAAGAAGATGGGGGGCGGCTCAGTACAGCCCGGCACCGGCGAGTTTAACTTCGCGGTTCAAGAAGCTTACTTGGTCGAAGACGGCAAGATCACTGTGCCACTCAAGTCTGCCACCTTAATCAGTACGGGGCCTAAGGTGCTTAAAGAAATCAGCATGGTCGGCAAAGATCTTGCCCTTGCCGCCGGTATGTGTGGCTCGGTGAGCGGCTCAGTCCCCACCACCGTGGGCCAACCTGCATTGAAAGTCGATAATATCCTAGTAGGAGGCGGTAACGCATGAGTGAGCAAATCATTAAAGCAACCCTAAGCGATGCCGTCGATCAGGTCCTCAGCTTGGTGAAACAGCAAGGTGCTCAAGCAGACGTGATTGCCAACGCCAGCGAAAGCTTGTCACTCAAAGCCGACCAAGGCGATCTCTCCGAGCACAAAGTCACCGCTGGTCAAGTGATCGGCGTGCGGGTGATCAAAGGGGTTCAAGTCGCCACCAGCTATTCAGAATCGCTAGATAGCGACAGTCTTGCCAGCATGGTGAACGCCGCACTCACCAACGCAAGCTTTACCAAGGCCGATCCGGATCAGCAAATTCGCGCTGAAGGGCAGCAAATTGATCAGCAAGATCCCAGCTTGCTGCAAGCAGATAACACCCCGATTGAAGACAAGATCGCGTTGGCGCTGGCCCTTGAGCAAGATGTGGTCAGCCAACCCCGCGCAACGGGGGCGCCCTACAATGGGTACAGTGAGCAAACCCAATATCAGTTGCTTGCTAATACTCTAGGCACACGCTGCTATCACAGTGAGCGTAGCTTTAGTTGCTACACCGCAGCACTGCTCAATCACGACGGTAAGCAAGCGATGCATCTCGGCGCCTCAGTGTCACGCCGCTTTGCTGATCTTGATCGCGCCCATGCCACTCAACTGGCCTACCAAACCGCTGACGCCTTGCTTGAGGGTGGCCCAGTGAAAACCGGTTCGTATCCGGTGATTTTTGAGCATGATTGTCTCAGCGAATTGCTGGGCGCCTTTGGCAGCTGCTTCTCCGGCGATGCGGCCAAGCGCGGGACTAATCCGTGGCATGAAAAAGTCGGCAAGCCCGTTGCAGATACGGCGCTCACCATCACCGATGTGGCAAGACTTGATGGCGGGATGCGTATTAAAGCCTTTGATAGCGAAGGCTTTGCCACCGCCGACACGCCTTTGATTGAAAACGGCGTCTTAGTCGGCTTTTTACACAACAGCGCCACGGCGCAGCATTTTGGTGTTCCCCATACGGCTAACGCGGGCCGCAGCCCCAAAGGCGGTTTGGATGTCACTTCTCGTCATGATGTGATTGCCGCAGGTAAACACAGTGATGCAGACGTGCATGCCGGTGAATATCTTGAGTTAGTGTCACTGCAAGGTGTGCATTCAGGCGCTAATGCCATCAGTGGCGACTTCTCTTTCGGTGCAAGTGGGTTTGTCTGCCGAAATGGGAAACGGGTTCGTCCGGTTCGCGGGATCACAGTCGCTGGCAATTTCTATACCATGCTCAATGAGATAGATGCCATCGGCAATACCGTGTTACCCAACTATGATGGCGCCTTCTTTGCGCCACGGATCCGCTTCGCCCGCTTATCCATCGCGGGTGAATAACAGCGCATCTTCTAAAGGCATCGGTTTAGGCTGATGCCTTTTTATTCTCGGTTTGTGCTTCCACACTGTGTACCGCAGGATTCATCTTTGCCGCCAAATCGGTGAATGCCTGCATGGCGACGTCACTGGTCAGAATACGCCCGTGCCCCAACTCTTCGGTAGCTAGCACAGTCACATGCGGGTAGCTGGTTGCTCGCTCGGTGACGGCGAAGGAGGCAAACCGGTCGTTTTTGTCGTGAGCAATCACCACCGGATGACGGCGACGCGACAATTTCTCGAGCGGCTCAATGGTCTCGATCGGATAACCGTGCTGCTCGCCAACCTCTTGGACAATTTCATCAAATAGCTTTAGTGAATAACCCGACTTTCGTACCGTGGCGTATAAATTCTCGCGATAATTCAACACGGGGGCGACCAAAAAGAGCGGTAAATCATCCACCTGGGGGTGTTCGCTTTCCAACACCGCGGCAGCGCCCATACTGTGCGCAATCACCCCAGAGACATTATCGACTTGATCTAATACATCATTGATTGCCTGTACAAAACCGGGAATATGGCTCTCATTCCCCTCACTCTGTCCATGTGCGGGATGATCGAATGCCACCGCACGAAAGCCCAATGAGGCAATGTGCGCCATCAGAGGGAAAAACTGGCTGGCGGATCCAGACCAGCCATGCGTCAGCAGCCAAGTTGGCCCCGCCCCCAAACTATACATTTGCAAGACCCCTGCTTGGCTTTGCACTTGAGAGCGCACTAAACCTTCAGGCTCTGCGTTCACCATTGGACTGCGCGTTGGGGAGAGAAACAGCTTACGCGCCACTTTTTTAGCATGTCGAGGGGCTAAGCGATGATGACAACGGCTCACCGCCCCCACCAAAGAGCGCTTGGCGCTAAAGCGACCCGGCGTTGAAAAATACACTTTTTTACTCATGGTCATTGAATCCTTAAAATCGAACGAGTGTTCGTTTTTACACTGAAAAGTGTCGTTGTTTTCAATACCGACACCCTCTTCGTCTTATTGGGAAAATTAGCGGCGACTTTGCGCGAGCAACTGCTCGACACCATGCCAAAAGCGTGTTCCTTCCGGCGATTCAAGTGACAAACGCAGAAATAACTGGCTACTCAAATAGTGCCCATATAACTGATAAACAGCTTGCCACGTATCGAGGTCGGCACGAAACTCTCCGGCTTGTTTGCCCTTTTCAAATTGCGCGGCCAGGTAATCGAGCCACTGACGAGTAACACGCTGCAACGCCTGATGGATGGGATCATTGCTCGCGCGCTGCTCATGCCACGCATCTAAAAACAAGCACTGACCCTGAAAGTGCTGATGCCAACCCATCCAATTACGCAGTAAGTGTTGCAATTTGGCTTCAATACTCGCGTGGTCCGCTTCACGACTGGGGGTGATCACCCGCTCGACAAAGCAATCGCCCGCAAAATGGACCACGGCGATCTGCAAGTTTTCTCGCGAATTAAAATGCGCAAAGAGACCACTTTTTGACATTTGCACGTCGCGCGCCAAACTACCTATCGTTAAGCTCTCCAACCCATATACACTGGCAGCTTCAAACGCGGCTTCGAGAATACGCAATCTCGTTTGCTCGCGCTTAGACAGCGAGTATGTTGAGTCTACGGAAACGGCCATGACACTCTCCCTCAAAGCAGCCGAGTTGATACGCCACTATCTATTGATAACAGTGGCGCAGTCGGATCACCTTACCCCAACGATGCCTTCATTTATAGTACGAACGTTCGTTTTTATCCAATTGAGATTCGCTCCGACCGTGTCATCGCCTCCAACATTGGTAGACCTTTCATGCTATTGCACACTGACTCAGCAAATATTGCTGAAATTTTGCGCCATATTCTTTTTGGTTTTAATAAGTGCTTTTTTTATCTAGCAAGAATGTGACATAGGTCTTCATTGCATGCACCTTCCGGCATATGATGCCAAGCAATCGCTAATCCTTGAATACATTTAACGGGGTTAGAGCTTCACGTCATTATAATTCTCTAGATTGGAACGCCGACTATGACAGTTATCCTTTTTAATCTGATCGCTTTTGCGCTGTTGCTGGCGGTGCTTGTCAAATTGCACAAGCAACAAAAATCCTTATCCACACGTGTGTTTACAGGCCTCGGCTTGGGGGTTGCCTTCGGTGCGGCGCTGCAAGCGTTATACGGTGCTGACGGCGCGATCACGCGCGAAACCATCAACTATATCAATATCGTCGGCTCAGGCTACGTCAGCCTACTCAAGATGATCATCATGCCGTTAATTACGGTGTCGATAATTGGCGCGATTTTGAAAGTGAAAGACTCAGGCTCACTGGGCAAAATTTCCAGCTTGAATATCGGTATTTTGCTGGCCACCACCGCCGCGTCTGCGCTCATTGGTGTACTCGTCAGCAACCTATTTGGGTTGTCTGCGCAAGATATCGTACAAGGTGCGCGAGAGATGGCGCGTGGTGCCGCCTTGGAGCAGCGCTTGGGCTCGGTCGAAGACTTATCACTAGCTGATATGATTATCTCTTTCTTCCCACAAAACCCATTTGCAGATTTAGCCGGTAGCCGTCCAACCTCGACTATCGCTGTGGTGATTTTCTCTGCGCTCGTGGGTATCGCTGGTGTCACATTGTCGCGCACTCAACCTGAGCTTGGCGAGCGTTTTGAGCGCTTTATGGATGTGGCTCAAGAATTAGTGCGTACGTTGGTTCGAATGATCATCGGCCTCACTCCCTACGGTATTTTAGCTTTGATGAGCAAAGTGGTAGCTGGCTCAAACGTAAGTGAAATTCTTGAACTTGCCAACTTTGTTGCCGCCTCTTATGTAGGCTTAGGTGCCATCCTGGTCATGCACTTGGTATTGATTGGCCTTGTCGGTATGAGCCCAATTCAATATCTCAAAAAAGTGCTCCCTGTGCTGACGTTTGCCTTTACGTCTCGCTCAAGCGCGGCCACGATTCCGCTCAATATCGATTCGCAAATGAAGAACTTGGGTAACGATCCGGCCAGCGCCAATTTCTCAGCGTCATTCGGTGCCACCATGGGTCAAAATGGCTGTGCCGGCTTGTATCCAGCTATGCTGGCGGTCATGATTGCGCCTACCATTGGCATTAATCCACTCGATCCGGGCTTTATCGCCACCTTGGTTGCGATTGTCACTGTCAGTTCATTCGGTATTGCCGGTGTGGGCGGCGGCGCGACCTTTGCGGCATTGATTGTACTCTCGGCACTAGATATGCCAGTCGCGCTAGCGGGTCTGTTGATTTCTATCGAACCATTAATCGATATGGGTCGTACCGCTGTGAACGTGAGCGGCTCAATGACGGCCGGTACCCTCACCTCTCGATTGACCGGTGGCCAAGATAAGACCATCTTCGATCACCATGAAGTGGTGAAGCAAGACACGGCAAATGCCTAATTATTTAAAACAATAAACGTTACCCATGCCACGCCCATGCGTGGCATTTTTGTGTTCGTACTGAGCCTACACAAAGCAACGTCATGCGATGACCTAATCCCTTACAACTTGTAAGAAATTATTTCAGCGATTACACTCTGCGGCACTGTAACTGCAGGGATCCCCTGCCAACCGTGAGATAACCAATGAGTATTGAACAAACGCTTCAGGCGCGCAGTGGCGGCCAATGTGAACTATGCACCAGCCCAGACAACTTATCTGTGTATGAAGTCCCGTACTCGCCCGACACCACAGCGAACAGTTGCGTATTGGTTTGCAGCACGTGTCACGACCAACTTCAACACCCAGACAATATGGATGTGAACCACTGGCGCTGCCTGAACGATAGTATGTGGAGCCAAGAGCCTGCCGTACAGGTAGTTGCCTACCGCCAGCTCTCTCGCCTTTCTAGCGAAAGTTGGGCGCAAGATAATCTTGATATGATGTATATGGAAGACGATGTCCGTAAGTGGGCAGAAACCGGTCAAGATATCGAAGAAGTCAAAGTATTGGACGCTAACGGCGTGGCACTGCAAAAAGGCGACGACGTGACCGTGATTAAAGATTTGCCCGTTAAAGGCTCAAGCCAAGTGATCAAACAAGGCACGGTGATACGCGGCATTAACTTGACCGACGACCCTACCCACGTGCAAGGAAAAGTAAACGGCCAAACCCTGTTTGTGATTGCGGAGTTCTGTCGCCGTAAATGAGCCTCAAAGCAATTGATGGGTCATCTTAGCCCACAAGCGGCGTCCTGGCGGCGCCGCGTTAATCACGCTTCCGCACAGTTTACACTGTAAAACGTTACGCTTTCCTCACCATCAAACCCAATAGATTGAACATTGGCAGCCCTTCGCCTATTTTCAAACCATGGCATTCGCCACCTTCCTCTTTTGACTGACAGCCGCAGCAGTAGGCGTAGAAACCGCCTCTCAATTACGCAAATGACGCATGTTGCCCATGTGACATGTCGATGAAATTCAAGGTTTCTATTTCTTCAAACCCATGAGTGCGGAGAAAGCGTTGGATAGGTTCGTGGAAAAGGAGTAATAACCCGCTGGCTGAAATTCATTATATCAGTGCCAACTCTTTACGAACTGAAGCGAGTTATTGAATCATCTTAATCATCCGCAAAGATGTTGATCTTTGGACCGGTGGCGGGCGATGTTTTTTGTTTTTCGGCTATTTCCGCTAGCGTCTTCTTGTAGGTGTCATCGCTCATATCTCGCCAGTAACGCGGATCACGGCCAGTCTGTTGATCATGGGCAGCGGTTACGGGGTCTTTGGCTCGGGCTTCTTCTAACACCAACAGATCTGGCATCGGTTGACTCACATCCATGTAACGCTGGATCACATTCCACAAGCGCTGGTACTCTACCACTCGCTCGTTGGTGCCAATCAAGTTACTAATAGGTACACCCACAGAGTAAGGCTGATAGCGATGAACTAACATCAAATTGTAGTTCAGGTGACCTTGCGGACTCGGTGCCGACATCAACACACAGTCAAACTCGATAAAAGGATGCGTAAAGCGCACTTTATTGCCACGCTTATACAGCGTCACCATCCCTGTTTGACGGTTTAAGCTATATACACGTTTGCTTTTCAAAAAAGGTGCTAGGAAATAATAGCCTTTACATACCAACTTGTAGTGCCCCCAAATTAATAGGCATGGCAACGTCCCATAGAGTGTTTGTCCATAGAAGGCAGCTGATAAGTCATCCCATCTTTCACTCCAGCTTCCATGGCTGAATAATAGTGGATAAAGCAATATTAGATAAGCCAGAGGCAAAAATATAATTAATAGTATTTTTGCCAGTCCCACCATTAAAAAGTAAAGTTGAGACCAGCCTGATAAAGATTCACTATCTAGGCTTTCTTCGGTCCAGAATGAAGGCTTTTCACTTCCTTCTGTCTCTTTTATTTTAGATGGTAATGTTTCTCGAGCAAGTGATAAAGTAATGGTGTCATTTGCCTTGGTAAAGGGGAAGACTTTCCCCTTAGTGAGTAGCTGCTGCAAAAAACCGTGCGGTGGTTTTGTGGGTTGTAGCGATAGTTGCTCGGTGTTGTAGGTCATACTATTCGGCCGTTTTCTCTTCTTCTTGCTGATAAACAGGGTGTTTATACTGCTCTTTCAACCTTTTTATCTTAACGAACTCGATACTTGGAAAAAGTGAGTGTAATTTAGAGAGTAACTCTTGCTTTTGGTCGACTGTCATGGTGTATATATCACCACCGTATGCATGCGCACCTTTCTCGGGAACAGCGAACGATAAGACACCATCACTCTCTAAGTCAAACACAACCGTGCGCTCAGAAATCAATATGCAATACTTATCAATCTTAGGGCTAAAATTCGTCATCCCAAATGACATCAGCGCAAACCCACCAGCCCCAACAAACGCAAGAGGACCTAGCATAAACCCTGCAATAATACAGACTGCGATACCCACCCAAGAAATGCCGCGAACGACTTTGTAAGCAGCCTCTGGGATCACATCTTTCTCTGTGTAATGAATTCCCAATAAGGTCAAGTGATAACAGCGATGTTTGTCAGGAAAAAAGAGATATCTCGTCATTAAAAAACCCATGGTTGCTAATGTAAAACAAAACAAAGAACCAGAGCTCCATATCGGAGTGTCTTCAGCTACCATTAATAATACAGGTAGAAATAAGCCAATTAGGAGAGCAACAACCAATCTAATGAGGCTAGAATGTTTCCCAGCAATACCAGAAAACTCCCAATAATATTCAACTTTACTCTTATACAATTGCTCTTTAAGTACTTCGGTTTTTTTATTAAACGTCATTTAATTAACTCTCACTTCAATGGTGCGTATCATTAACTTTTTCCGAATTGAAGTGAGTTATTGGACGCCATACTACTCAGCCACTTTCTCTTCTTCTTGCTGATAAACAGGGTGTTTATACTGATCCTTCAACCTTTTTATCTTAACGAACTCGATACTAGGGAAGAGTGAACGCAATGTAGAAAGTAGTTCTTGCTTTTGATCGAGAGTATTGGTGAATATATCACCATAGTAAGCATACGCACCTTTCTCGGGGATGGCGAATGACAGTACCCCATCGTTCTCTAAATCAAACACAACCGTACGCTCAGAAATCAATATATAGTGGTTATCAATAGAAGGACGAAAGTTCGTCATCCCAAACGACATCAGCGCAAAACCACCTGCCCCAACAAACGCAAGAGGACCGAGCACAAACACGGCAATAACACAAACCACGATACCCACCCATGCCAAACCACGCACCACTTGATAGGCAACATCGGGGATCATGTCTTTTTCTGTGTAATGAATGCCCAGAGACGTTAAGTGATAACAGCGATGTTTATCAGGCGTAAATAGGTATCTTGTTATCAACGTCATCATCGTCATGAAAGACAAAACCACCCAAAAAAAGGGCCTGCCTACTGTAAAACCATCAAGAGCCAACCATAACAAAATAAATATTGAATAGTTAACAAATATCGCGACTCCCCAGCGCCATAGGTATTCGTATTTTCCTCCCCACCCTTTATGTTCCCAACAGTGGACGATTTCCGCCTCATAGAGGCTCTTTTTAATAGAACCTGTAGTTTCGCCACTACTCATTTTTCAACTCTCACTTCAATGGTGCATGTCATTAGTTTTCTCCGAATTGAAGTGCGTTATTTGGTCGCGCTCCCTTCCTCCTGATGATAAACAGGATGTTTAGACTTATCCTTCAATCTTTTTATCTTAACGAATTCGACATTTGGGAAAAGTAAGCGTAATTTGGAGAGTAAGTTTTGCTTTTGGTCGAATGTCATAGTGTATATATTACCATAATAAGCATATACACCTTTCTCAGGGACGGCGAATGACAAAACACCATCGTTCTCTAAATCAAACACAACCGTACGCTCCGAAATCAATATGTAAGAGTAGTTTACATTAGGGCGAAAGTTCGTCATCCCAAACGACATCAGTGCAAAACCACCGGCCCCAACAAAGGCAAGAGGACCGAGCATAAACGCGGCAATAATGCAGACTGCGATACCCACCCAAGAAATGCCGCGAACGACTTTGTAAGCAGCCTCTGGGATCACATCTTTCTCTGTGTAATGAATTCCCAATGAGGTCAAATGATAACAGCGATGTTTGTCAGGAAAAAAGAGATATCTCGTCATTAAAAAACCCATGGCTGCTAATGTAAAACAAAACAAAGAACCAGAGCTCCACATCGGAGTGTCCTCAACTACCATCAAGAATACAGGTAGAAATAAGCCAATAAAGAGAGCAACAACCAATCTAATGAGGCTAGAATGTTTTCCAGCAATACCAGAAAACTCCCAATAATATTCAACTKTACTCTTATACAATTGCTCTTTTAGTACTTCGGTTTCTGTATTAGAAGCCATTTAATTAATCCTCACTTTAATGGTGAATATAATTAGCTCTCTCCGAATTCAAGTGGGTTATTCGGCTGCTTTCTCTTCTTCCTGCTGATAGATAGGGTGTTTATATTGATCATTAGCCCTATTGATTTTGATAACTTCTAGATTAGGGAAAAGAGTATATAGGTGGTTTACAACGGTGAGCTTTTCCTCATACGTTTGAGTATATACACGACGTTTATATTCCAGATTATCTTTCTCTGGAATGGTGAAAGAGAGCACATTATCGTTAATCAGGTCAAACAAAATAGTTCGTTCGTCCATCAATATGTAAGAGTGGTTTACATTAGGACGAAAATTCGTCATCCCAAACGACATCAGTGCAAAACCACCGGCCCCAACAAAGGCAAGAGGACCGAGCATAAACGCGGCAATAACACAAACCACGATACCCACCCATGCGAAACCACGCACTACCTGATAGGCAACATCGGGGATCATGTCTTTTTCTGTGTAATGAATACCCAGAGGCGTTAAGTGGTAACAGCGATGCTTGTCGGCGAAAAAAAGATACCTTGAGACTAATACCATCATCGTCATGAAAGAAAATAATCCCCAAAACGCGATTGAGTCTATAGTGAGCTCGTCGATTACAAACCATAGAAAGCAAAAAGGGGTTAGCCCTGCAAAAATTGATAGTCCCCAAATTCCAAGGTGGGCAAATTTTCCGCCCCATCCTTTATGCTCCCAATAATATTTAGTCTCCGAATCATATAATTTTTCCTTGAGGGACTCTATGTTTTCTCTATTGCTCATTTTTCAACTCCCACTTCAATGGTACGCATCATTCACTCTTCCCGAATTGAAGTGAGTTATTGGGCGCCACACTACTCGGTCGCTTTCTCTTCTTCTTGCTGATAAACAGGGTGTTTAGACTGGTCATTCAATCTTTTTATCTTAACGAACTCGATACGTGGAAAAAGTGAACGCAATGTGGAGAGTAATTCTTGCTTTTGGTCGACTGTCATGGTGTATATATCACCACCGTATGCATGCGCACCTTTCTCGGGGACAGCGAACGATAAGATACCATCATTCTCTAGGTCAAACACAACCGTACGCTCAGAAATCAATATATAGTGGTTATCAATAGAAGGACGAAAGTTTGTCATCCCAAACGACATCAGTGCAAAACCACCTGCCCCAACAAACGCAAGAGGACCAAGTATAAACACGGCAATAATACAGACCACGATACCCACCCACGCCAAACCACGCACCACCTGATAGGCAACATCAGGGATCATGTCTTTTTCTGTGTAGTGAATACCCAGAGACGTTAAGTGATAACAGCGATGTTTATCAGGCGTAAATAGGTATCTTGTTATCAACGTCATCATCGTCATGAAAGACAAAACCACCCAAAAAAAGGGCCTGCCTACTGTAAAACCATCAAGAGCCAACCATAACAA
>NZ_MUFA01000023.1:0-45881 GCF_001995955.1 Salinivibrio sp. PR6
ATTTTATTAATTATAAAGCGGTTGTTAGCATGATCACATCTTAGCCCACTGGTGAGGTTTTTATGATAGAGCTTGGCTCACCACGTTACCGACTGACGGCGTTTGCGCTCGCGTTCGGCTCGTTTTTGATTTTTTGTAACCTTTACTTGTTTCAACCTATGTTACCTGTCTTTGCCGCGGCCGATGGGATCAGTGAAACACGGGCGAACTGGCTACTTGCGGCCACCACTTTAGGTCTTTCTTTTTCACTGGTGCCTTGGGCCGTGCTGTCGGAGCGAATTGGTCGGCGTCCAGTGATGCTGGTGAGCCTTTGGATGCTTCCCGTGATAGGCCTTATGATCGCCAGCACCTCTTCTTTTTGGATCATCGTCGGTTTACGGGCTTTAGTCGGTATTGCGCTGGGTGGGTTTGCCGCGGTCGCGGTCGCGTATATGGCAGAAGAATTCTCACCGGAGGCGTTGGCAATTGCCGTGGGTAGCTATATCAGTGCTAACTCACTGGGGGGGATCTCGGGTCGTGTATTCGGTGGGATGATGACAGATTGGTGGGGCTGGCATGGCGCGGTGATGGCGATGGCCGTGCTCTCCTTGGTAGGTGTGGCCATCGTGAGTAAACTTTTGCCTCGTCAGCGTTATTTTTCGCCTGGCAATACCTCCTTACTGACCCATTCTCGCGGGGTACTCACGCATCTTCGCACCCCCAAATTGTGGATGGCGATGCTGATTGGCGGTGTCAACTTTGCATTATTCGTGAATTTGTTTTCGGTGATGGCGTTTCGCTTGGTGGCTGCGCCTTACCAATTGCCAGTCAGTTTGGTGTCTTCGGTGTTTGTTTGTTACCTCGCCGGCACGGTGACATCACGATTGAGCGGGCGCTGGGTGCTGCACTTTGGCGCGATCAAAGGCATGGCTTTTGGAACAGGGGTGGCCATGCTGGGGGTTTTAGTGACCTTGAGCAGTCAGGTGCTTTGGATGGTGGTGGGGTTATTAATTGTAAGCGGTGGCGCGTTCTTTACTCACTCACTCGCTTATGGATGGGTAAGTCGTCAAGCCGCGCAGGGTAAAGCAACGGCAACAGCCTTATATCTGGTGCATTATTATATTGGTGGTAGTCTCGGTGGGTTTTATCTTATCGCAGCTTGGCAACACTTTGCATGGCCTGGCGTGGTGATCGCGGCCCTAGTGCTTATCACGATTTTATTGGGACTGGTATTTGGCCTTTCTCGTGTCATGCGCCGACGTCGCGAAAGCCAGCGCCAAACGTCTGTGGTGGCATCCTAAGCGTTAACTCGGCGCGGAGAAAAAGGCACCGCCCACCCAACAGAGCGTCTCGCGATGACTGTACTTTCTCCTGTCTGTCTCTGATTGTCTTTTTGCGACCGAATGCTTCGCTAAAGCGATGTTTCGGTGGGCATATCGATATTGTCACGGCTGACAGAGTTTCTGGCGTCAAACCCCGTCTGTTTGCCTGGCTGGTAAGTACGTATGCAATTTCGCCCTTCGGCTTTTGCTTGGTAGAGAGCACTGTCGGCGCGCTCTATCAAGGATGAAAGCGTATCGCCTGGTTGTAGCGTGGAAAGGCCTATCGACGCGGTGACTTTCAACGGAGTACGGCTTTCATCAATATAGACATCCATCTCTCTAATTTCACCCAGCAAACGCTCGGCGATTTGTGCGGTGATTTCGCCATTACATTTAGGGAGGAAGACAATAAATTCCTCGCCACCAAAGCGACCGAAAATATCTGCCTTTCTCAAGCGCTCTTGTACGGTGCGAGTAAATGATTGCAAGACCACATCGCCTGCGTAGTGACCCC
Source organism: Salinivibrio sp. PR6 (assembly GCF_001995955.1). Classification (NCBI taxonomy): domain Bacteria; kingdom Pseudomonadati; phylum Pseudomonadota; class Gammaproteobacteria; order Vibrionales; family Vibrionaceae; genus Salinivibrio; species Salinivibrio sp. PR6. The sequence goes on from NZ_MUFA01000023.1 coordinate 1,816, forward strand.
ACTTGTCATTAATTCGCTTGAACTTATCCAAATCGAGCAGCAAGACGGAGAATGGCGAGTGCCGCTCTTCACTAACAGCCAGAGCGCGCATGGCCAGCTGTAATAGCATTCGGCGGTTATAGATACCGGTTAATGGGTCCAGCGTCGCCTGCCGGTAAAGGCGCAAAATCATGTGGAGTTGAGAAAGCTGTGACCATACCACCATGAACGCAATAACGGTTTGTAGCCAATACGAAGCAATATTATCTGGACTGGTCATGGTGCCACTGAATGAATCAACCCATAAGTGGCAAATCAGGGTAATCGACATCAAGAGTATGCTTTCCCGCATTGTGAGCGGGAAGATGGTCAGCATGACAATCTGAATAATGGGCAGCAAGGTGTAGCTGTAAGAGAATGCCGCGTTGTCGGTGGGAAAGCCTAAAGTGTGGCTGGCGGATAAATAAAAGGCGTTGGTAGCAAGCACCATGGCGACCAAGCCAAGTTTTGCTGATTTGAGATTATTAGCGCGATTGACCGCGTAACCAATGGTAATAAGCATACCCGCTAACAAAAGGCGTTGTAGCGAGAGCTGCGCAGCGGCCGCTTTGTCAGCGAGGAACAAAAAATCAGCGGGTGACCATGCAATGGTCAGGGCGGCCCATACGTAACACAACACGCACAAGCGGCTGCGCAGATAAGTGCTGCGTGTATTATTAAAGCTGTTTGCGTGCTTTTTAGCACTCCACAGCTCAAGGAACGATATTTGCAGCTTGTAGATAATATGGCCTAAGGTTTCACTCATCATTGCACCCATTGTTGTTCCCGCCTGTGCAAAGGTTCCAGTTGCGTCCGCCGCTTTGGTATTATCCTGCTGCGCGGTCATGTTATTTTTTTCTGTCATAAAGGTTGGTATAAGCGTGCAAACATGCCAGTTTGTTGTTTGTTTTGACTGTGTTTCTTGCATTCAATGTGATCTAGCCAACTTTTTAATGCAATGAAACGAATAATTGACCATTTTTTATTGAGATACGTAAGGTGCTTTTCACTATGTATACGTTACTTGCTCCTGCGGTTGCCTCGGCAATTCTAGGGGCACAGCTGGTGCTCTCACTGGCGCTATTGAAAGGAGAAATATGCCCAGGCCAGCGGGGCCGATTCCATCGTGCTTTCTGGGTGCCTGTTTTTGCGTGGTTGATCTTAGTTCCATTTACATTGTTCGCCAGTTTACCCTTTTTGTTGTTAGGGATTTTTGCGTTTCGATCAAAAACAGGCAAAACACGTCACTCCGGTCCCATTCCTTTGCTTCATGTCGCAAACTTATTGGGTTTTGTTGCATGGATTGTCATACTTGCCACGCACGGTGGCGGGATGCTGATGATGGGAGCCTTGCAACTAGTGATTCTTGGGGCGAGCCTTGGCCATAGTTTGTTAGTGCGTGCGCGCTCGCGATTGCAAGCTTTTGATCGCTTGCTCCCTGTGAGCAGTGTATTAGCCTTTATGGGCGTGATGATGATGGCCGCGCTGTTGTCAGCGGTTAGCCCATCGGCAGCGAGTGACATCAATGCCATTATGGCTGGTGCAGGCCTAGGTTTGCTTGGGGTGGCCGCACAGATTTGGCACCTGCTTAAACAAACATCGCCTGTGTTTTGGCGCGTGAGTGTTGGTTTTGGATTTATGCTGTTGGCCAATATCAGTTTGACACGGCTCGTCATTGCTTGATTGGGCAGTTTTTCGTCTAGGATCTATACTCAAAGTGCGTGAATTCAGTGCAAGGAGAGGGTATGGATATCCACAATATAAGCCGATTAGATGGTGCTATCTTCTATGGCATTGTGAATGAAAGACTGCGTCTAGAGTGTGATAGTTTGGAAGCACTGATGGCGCATTTAGACCTCGACCACGATCAGTTGCAAAGTAAATTTGATGATATTGGTTGTGAGTACGACCCACTCACCAACCAATTAAAGCTTAAATAACGTCTAGGCTGCGACTCACTGCACACACAGTGAGTCGCATTTCTTGCCGCCTTTTGACAGACCCGCGAAACGTCCTGCCATTTTGTTAAAAATTTGATCGTTTATTAGTCTGCCCACTACGCTTATAGAGGGAGAGAGTCAGTGAACCTTCTGTTTTATCACGTGGATTATTCTTTATAAGGACGACACTGATGCCGCGAAGAGCATGGAGCGTAATTGTATTAACCGCACTGATCGGTGTGGGATTTGCAGCCTTAACCGCCCATTTATTGTATCAAAAAGAGCAAGAGGCGATTCGTAAAGAGCTGCATAAAGACGTGAATAATGCCGCAATGGCGTTGGCGCGCGAGGTCAATCTTGGCCTTGAACTGCTCTACGCGGTCAAGAATCATTTTGACGCGGGTCACCGACTGGACGCGCGTAATTTTCAGCCGCTGACATCCGGTGTACTGAAACGCCACCCAAGCTTTAAGTCGATAGAGTGGGTGGATATCGTGATGCACCATCAGCGTCGGCATTATGTTCAGGGAATGGAAGAAAGGGGTGACCCGTCGTCAGGGTTTAATATTGTCGAACTAAGCCCAAACAATCAGCTGATCCCTGCTAAGCGGCGTGACATGTATTTTCCGCTGAGATTCACCTCTGGCGAGAACAGTGAAGCGTCTGTTATTGGTTACGATCTTGGTTCCACGCCAGTCACCCGTCAGGCATTGAAAACCAGCTTTAATACCGGCGTGCCTGTCGCCACCCCTGCTACTACTATCGAGCGCGCCTATGGCAATGTACGCGGCTTTTTGTTGATCATGCCTATCTTATTAGATCCAGAGCAGCTGGGTGGAGAAGACACGCGAGATTTACGCGGGTTTCTGGTGGCGGTGATTGATGTGAATACCTTGGTTAATTTGGCGATCGACACCGTCATTAATGATGGGATTAATTATACCCTGATTGATGCGACCGACCCGAGTCATCGCCAAGTACTTCATACGCAGCGGGTGGAATTGGCACAAATGAAAGACTCACTGGCGCAACAGCCCGCCAAGCCTATTTTCTTCGCGGGTCGCGAGTGGGAACTGATTGGCTATCCGACCGTCAGCTACATGCAGGCAAGGCAAAGCTGGGTGCCGTTGTGGACGTTTCTCATTGGCAGTGGCATATTTTTGGTGATTTGCTACCTGCTTTATCGCCTGCAGTCTCGTGCCTACAGTGTTCAGGTACAAGTTGATCAAAAAACACACGCATTGAAAGAAGCCAATAGTCGACTGGAGTCGATGACCAAGTGTGATGGGTTGACGGGATTACATAATCGCACTCAGTTTGAGCAGGAGCTCGAACGTGAGATCCAGCGTGCACTTCGTGATGAAGCGCCTTTGAGCCTGATGGTGGTAGAGATCCAACACCTGTCTAATTACAACAACCAGTATGGACGCATTGCCGGTGATCAGTTGATCCGACAAATTGCACAGGTACTGGATGAGATGCTTAAACGGCCCGGTGATTTGGTATGTCGGTTTACCGGTAGCCAGTTTGTTGCCATCTTGCCGCGCACAGAAGGCGCAGAGCGATTGGCTGATGAGTGTGTAAAAGCGGTGAAACGATTAAAGGTAGAGTTTGAAGGAGAGCCGGAAGATCAGGTCAGGGTATTTGTTGGCGGGGTAACGGTCAGCGATCAAAAAGAAATGACTGCCTCGCGATTACATGCTTATGGTGAAATTGGCTTGACCCGTGCGAAAGCGGACAATGATACTGGGTGGCACTGGATGGAAATCAGCGCGCCGGTGCAGGACAATAAAAGCATTGACCCTTAAAAAACCAGAGCGGTACAGATGCACCGCCCTTGTATGTTTCTAAGGTATAAACGCTGACGCGAGGTTAGTACTCTTCACCTTTATTGAAGCGGGAATCAACCACAGGGCTTTTGAGTAGGGGATCTTCCTCAGTGTTTTGCGTGTTAGCCGCGGTGAATAATAACGTATGCGCCTCGTTACTGAGCATAAGATGATTATTACGTATTGTTGCATCACTCCATTGGCTTAGAACCTGACTCATGGTTTGTTCGAGTTCCATCGCACTGGACGAACACGCCATCTTAGTACTGGCCATTGGCGCCACTTTGAAGCGATTACTATTCAGTTCAGCGTTACCAAAATAACGGTTACAGCCACTAAAGCCGCTGACACCCATGTCCTTATTAATGGTAAGCGTTGGGGTTCCTTCCGCACTGATAGTCTGTTGATCGACCATGGTCAGTTGCCATTGCTGGGCAACGCCAGAGCTTGTCACGCCGCCATCGTCACCGCCGGCATACTGGCCGTTACTACAAGCGGTCACCCCGGCAGTGAGCATGACTGCCATCAACACGTGTTTTTTCATAATGACTCCTTAGTCACTAACAGTGGGTTTCAATTCAAGCGTAGCCAAGTTAGTAACAAGTATGCCAATAAAAATGTGAGTTTATGTCAAGCCAATGTCTTTTATGTTGGGCGATAAAAAAAGCCCCCGGTAGAGGGGGCAAGATATACCATCGCGTGTCTTATTATTATTGAAATCTTGTCTTGGTGGTGTTTATTGCACCAGCACAATTCACTGAGCGAGTATGGCTGACGCCACGGTTGGTTAGTCGCAGGAAATCAACTGATGAGATTACCAAATAAAAATGACAGTTTAGTTTCACTCAGAAGACGAGATAACGAAGGATGACATCTTGGCGACAGCGTAGGTCGCACATGACGACATCATTTCTGAGCGAAGATGTTCATTTTCCTTGACAATTTTGCCATTGAGGCTGTCCACTAAGGCATCAGGCAGTAAAACCACAGCATTCGCGAGGTGTATTTTTTGGATATTAACGTTATGCTTCTATTTAGTGACAGCACTGATCCGACACTGGCTACAGTGTGTAAGTAGAAGAACGGCTAGGGCAGACCCAAAAAGGAATCCATCATGGCATTGAGCGATGCTGCAAAGAAAGTTCAGGAAGCGTTGGTTGCTCGCGGTATTGAAACCCCAATGACGGCGACATCTCCGATGTCTTCTGAAGAACGAAAAGAAAAAATTGAATTTCATATGCGTGAAATTCTGCAGTCGATCGATTTAGACCTTACCGATGATAGTTTGGCCGAGACACCGGCGCGAATTGCGAAGATGTATGTCGATGAGATTTTCTCAGGCTTGGATTACGCGCAATTCCCCAAAGTCACCATGATTGAGAACAAGATGGGTTGCGATGAGATGGTGCGCGTTAAGGACATTTCAGTGACCAGCACCTGCGAGCATCACCTTGTTACCATTGATGGTCGGGCAACCGTCGCCTACCTTCCTAACCACAAAGTGCTTGGTCTGTCCAAGATAAACCGGATTGTGCGTTTCTTCTCTCAACGTCCGCAAGTGCAAGAGCGACTAACACGTCAGGTGTTGGTGGCATTGCAAACGCTGCTGGAAACCGAGGACGTCGCGGTGCGTATCGAAGCGACGCATTATTGCGTGAAATCTCGAGGTGTCATGGATGCCAATAGTGAGACGACCACCACCGCACTCGGTGGCTTGTTTAAGAAGAATGCCGCAACACGGGCTGAGTTTTTGCACGGGATTCAATAACGCCCATGCTCAGACGGCAGATGTTCAAAAAGCCCCACTCTGGTAACAGACTGGGGCTTTTTTAGGGCGGTTAGCGTGGAGGCGTTAGCGGTTTGGTTTACTCAAACTGCCTCGCAATATCATGGAACTGACGCACTTTATCTCGCAGCTGACGGCTTGCCTCGGAAACATCATTGACCTCGTTGAGGTTTTGCTGAGAAACCGATTCGATATCATGGATCTCTTTGCTAACGGCGGTGAAACTCTCTAATTGCGCTTGGGCAGAGTGGTGTGTTTCATTCGTGCGGCCGACCACATCCTCTATCGCATTTCTGACCGAGTGCAGGCTTGCAATACTGTGGTCCGTGGTATCAACACACGCTTGTGTTTGTTCGTGGCTTTCGTGAATCTGGTTTTGCCAATGCGAAATAGTGTTGTGCATGTCTTGGATTGAAGACTGGATTTGCTCCGTGGCTGTTTGCGTCCGACTGGAAAGCGCCCGCACTTCATCGGCAACAACGGCGAAGCCTCGGCCTTGCTCTCCAGCGCGTGCCGCTTCAATTGCCGCATTCAGCGCTAGCAAGTTAGTCTGCTCGGCAATCCCACTGATCTCACTCATTGACTCGGTCACTCGATCTGCGGTGGCAGACAGCTGTTGCGTCGCGGTGAGGGAGTTTTCAGATTGTTGAGAGAGGCTTTTTAATTGCTCGCCTGTCTGCTGTAACAAGGATTCGGTTTCTTTGCTTTGCTGCTGGACCGAGTGCAATAGTTCAACACTTTGCTGGGCGTTATCAGATACCCTGTTTGCCGATTCAGAGGCATGATCAATGTTACTGGCAATCGAGGAAATCTGGTGGCTTTGCTTATTGATAGCATTAGACACGCGTGTTGATAATGCACTCAACTCATCCGAAAATTGATTCAGTGACAGTGAAGCATCGAGCATACGTCCAAGAATAGTGCGTATGCGGGCATTGAGCATTTTCACCTTGTAGTCAACCACCGAACTGAGCCCAGTCCCCGAGTAAATATAGCGGCTGATACTGTCGTAATTGGCTTGCACGCCGCGCGCGAGGGTTGGCAAGGTAAAGAGCTCGTCACGGAAGAGGGTACCAAGCACCAAAGGCATCGCAATGGCGCCCGCCACATCCCAGCCCGATATGGCGCTATCGAAAATAAGCGACACAGGTGCGGCGACCAATCCCAACCCCATTAATGTGTACTTCAATGCCGCAGGAATATCGGCAACCGATAACTGCTTCATCGACTTGCCGTTTTTCTCTGCCCGACACAGGGTTTGGTAGATTTGCGCGGCGCGATGTTTGACGGCAGGATCAGGCTTCACCCTGACGGACTGATAGCCGGTGACTTGGCCTCGGTCGTAAATGGGGGTGACATACGCGTCTACCCAATAATAATCGCCGTTTTTACAGCGGTTTTTGACGATACCTCGCCAAGGTTGGTTAGCTTTTAAAGCTCGCCACATATCCGCAAATGCCGCTTTGGGCATATCGGCGTGACGAATAATATTGTGAGGCGCGCCCGTCAGTTCCTCTTCATCGTAGCCAGCGATCCGAATAAACTCCGGGTTACAGTAGGTAATCACCCCGCGTTTATCAGTGGTCGAGACGAGGCGCTCATCGTCACCAAATACAACTTCATTATTGCTCATAGTCTTTATCTTTTTTGGTCACAGTTGATAAAAGCCTTGTTGGTTTTAGTGTAGTGGTTTCAGGCTTTCTATTAATAATTATGTTAATAAATTGTTTCTTTCTGGACGGAGCCCATAAAAAAAGGGCCTTGCGGCCCTTTTGTTTCAGTTTTAAGACAGCGGTGCTTAGTCTAAAACCTTTGCGATGGCAGTGCAAAGTGGCACCATGTTGGTGTGCGTCATGCCTGCCACATTTAAACGGCCTGAGCCGACGATATACACGCCATGATCGGCTTTTAGTGCATTGACTTGGTCTTTATTGAGCCCAGAGAACGAGAACATGCCGTTTTGCTGCTCGATAAAGCTAAAGTCACGCGACACACCTTGCGCTTTCAATGTTTTGACAAATTCGGTACGCATGGTTTTGATGCGATCGCGCATGTCTGCTAGCTCTTGCAACCACTGCGCCTTGAGCGTCGCGTCGTTCAAGATGGTGGTCACTACGGCGGCGCCGTGAGCGGGTGGGTTAGAGTAAATAACGCGGGCAATGGTTTTCACCTGACTAAACGCTTTGGTGGCTTCTTCTTGATTACGGCCAACGAGCGTAAAGGCGCCCACTCGCTCATTATACAAACCAAAGTTTTTCGAAAATGAGCTCGCGATAAGCAGCTCAGGACATACCTGAGTAAAAATACGTAAGCCGGCAGCATCCTCTTCGACACCAGTGGCAAAGCCTTGATAAGCAAAGTCGAACATCGGCAGCAGGCCTTTACGCTGACAGAGTTCAGCGAGGGTTTGCCACTCTTGCTCGGTAGGGTCGATGCCAGTCGGGTTATGGCAGCAGCCATGAAGGAGAACAACATCACCTGAGCTTGCTTTCTCAAGGTCAGCGACCATGGCTGCAAAGTCTTTATCGTTTTTCGCCGCATCGTAATAGCTGTATTCAGCTAAAGGAAGGCCAGCGGCAGTAAATACGCCCTTATGATTTGCCCAAGTTGGATTGCTGATCCAAACCGTGACATCGCCAAGATGACGTTTAATAAACTCGCCAGCCAAGCGAAGCGCACCGGTTCCACCTGGTGAGTGTGCGGTTTGCGCGCGTTTGTCGTTGATAACGTCAGCTTGCTCACCGAACAGCAGTTGTTGCACCGCGAGGCCATATTCGGCCGTGCCAGGAATGCTTAAGTAAGACTTGGTGCTTTCTCTGTCGAGAAGTAACGCTTCGGCTTTTTTGACAGAAGGGAGTACCGGCGTTTCGCCATGCTCGTTTTTGTAGACGCCTACCCCGAGATTGATTTTGTCTTCACGGGGGTCAGCTTTATATTCTTCAGTCAGTCCTAGAATAGGATCAGCGGGAGCGGCAGAGATTTTCTCAAACATTGGTGTCGTCCATGGTTATGATGAATGAAAGTCAAACTGGCTTTTTTATAACACTTGTCGAGAAGAATAGAAACCGAAGGACAAGCGGACCAGTCATGTGTTTTGTATTGGTTTATGCTGTAAAAGCAGTTTTTACGCGGAAAAAACACAAGAAAAAGGCTGCAATATGCAGCCTTTTGAATAGCAAACCGATTTAGAAGTTGGCATTGCGTGGTGAGCGAGGGAAAGGGATCACATCGCGAATGTTGCTCATTCCGGTTACGTAGGAAACGAGGCGCTCAAAGCCCAAACCAAATCCTGAATGAGGGACTGTGCCATAGCGGCGCAGATCGCGGTACCACCAGAAATCTTCTTTCTCAAGGCCCATTTCTTCTAAGCGTTGGTCAAGTACATCAAGACGCTCTTCACGTTGAGAGCCACCGATAATTTCGCCAATACCCGGTGCTAACACGTCCATCGCGGCAACGGTTTTGCCGTCATCGTTCATGCGCATGTAGAAGGCTTTAATGTCTTTCGGGTAGTTTTTAACGACCACCGGCGCATTAAAGTGCTCTTCTGCAAGATAACGCTCGTGTTCAGACGCTAAATCGATTCCCCATTCAACTGGGAATTCGAATGTTTGGCCGCTGTTTTGCAAGATGGTGACCGCATCGGTGTAATCCACTTGGGCAAAATCTGCATTAACAAATTTTTCCAGACGCGTGAGCACGTCTTTGTTAATGCGTTGCTCAAAGAATTTCATGTCGTCTTGGCGCTCTTCAAGCACGGCTTTGAACACGTACTTAAGCATGGCTTCTGCCAAGGCCGCCGAATCATCCAGGTCGGCAAAGGCCACTTCTGGCTCAACCATCCAAAACTCCGCCAAGTGACGGCTGGTGTTTGAATTCTCCGCGCGGAAGGTTGGACCGAAGGTGTAGACTTTGCTCAACGCACAGGCATAGGTTTCAGCGTTTAACTGACCCGATACGGTCAAGAAGGCTTCTTTGCCAAAAAAGTCTTGGTCAAAGTCGACGTCGCCTTGCTCGGTTTTGGGCACATTGGCCAAGTCTAAGGTAGAGACGCGGAACATCTCGCCAGCACCTTCACAGTCTGAGGCGGTGATCAATGGCGCAGACATCCAGTAATAGCCTTGCTCATGGAAAAAGCGGTGGATCGCTTGTGACAAGGTGTGGCGAACCCGCGCCACCGCACCAATCACGTTTGAGCGTGGGCGCAAATGGGCCACTTCACGCAAGTATTCGATAGAATGACGTGTTTTCGCCATTGGATAGGTATCAGGGTCATCTACCCAACCGACGACTTTTACGGCTGTGGCTTGCAGCTCATAGGCTTGGCCTTTTCCTGGCGACTCTACCACGTTACCCGTGACTTCAACTGAGCAGCCAGCGGTCAAGCGAAGAACGTCTTGCTGATAATTATCCAGCTCATTAGGGACCACGGCCTGAATAGGGTCAAAACAAGAGCCATCGTAAATGGCAAGAAAAGAAATACCGGCTTTGGAATCTCGGCGTGACCGGACCCATCCACGCACAGTCACTTCAGTGTCGACTGCCGCCTTGCCGCGCAGGACGTCTACTACAGGCGCGTATGTCATAATTCGCTTCTATCTCCGTTTAGGGTAACGCGGTTATTCAGTGACAACCGCATCAGTCATTTTGCAAGTTAGGCTAGCAAGTTTACCTGTATCCTGTATAGCTTCAAGACTTGAGCGAGTCTGAGAGCTTAAATTGACCAATTAATCCCTCTAACTGCTCAACCAGTTGCTCAAGATTCGCGCTGATAGCTTTGACCTCATTGGCATTGCTGGCGGTATCGTTAGCATGGCTTTGGATTCGGCCAACTTGAGAGAGGAGGGCATCGGTCATTTGTGCTTGGTGTTCGCTTTGTTGGCTAATATCGTCCGCGTTGTTATTCACGGTGGTGACTTGCTCGGCGATATTGCCGAGCGCCTCAGAGAGAGCCATAACGGTTTCGCCTCGCTGATTAGCACTGTCACTGGTTGCTTCCACCGCTTGTGCTGAGGCTTCGCTACCTGCACACAGGTTTTCGATAATGGTCTGGATTTCTCCGGTTGCGTCGTGGCTGCGGCTGGCAAGGTTACGCACTTCTTCAGCAACCACCGCAAAACCACGGCCTTGTTCGCCAGCACGCGCGGCTTCGATAGCGGCATTTAACGCGAGCAAGTTGGTTTGTTCGGCAATTTCACGAATCACCCCCAGAATAGTGGTCACTTGCTGGCTTTGTTGATTCACATCCAAAATTTGGCTGCGCACCTGGCTTATATCTTCGACTAACTTGCGAATATCATTGGCGGCAACGTTAGCGAGATCACTGCCTTGGTTGGCGCTGGTGGCCGCTGATTCACTCAGCTGCGCGGCCTCTTGGGTGCGGTTTTGGATATCATGTTGGTGTTGTTGAACATTATCGATCGCTGATGACATATCATTGGTTTCGTGACGCTGGCTATCCGCTAATTGGTCGGTATGGCTAGAGACGCGAATCAAGTTCATCGCCTCGGCTGAAAGCGTCTCAGAGGTACGCTGAACTTGTTGCAAGCTGGCAGAGAAGTTATCAAGTAGCTGGTCACAGCTATCACATAGTTCACCGATTTCATCGCCTCGGGTATCGTTGAGACGCTCGGCCAGATTTTTATCATGGCTGGTACGTTTCATGAACGCAGAGACCCGCTTGAGCGGAGACACTACCCACCGACGGATCACCGTTAATGAGATCAGAAAACCGATCACAGCAATGCTTCCCATGATCCCGGCAGTAATGAGCATTTCTTTATCTATGGTGCCGTAAAGCGGCTCGAGATCGTACTCAAGGCGAATCACCCCCAGCACCGTCCCTTCTTCCGCCACGTGGCACTGCAGACAGTTAGTACCGCGGTAGTCGCTGCTTGCTTTCATTGGTAGGGCAACCACGAGTCCTTTTTCGCCATTGCTGTCGACGGTTTCAACGATGGTTTCACCGTCTAGGGCACGCTGATCAATCGCATCTTGCGGCGATTGTTCGGGGTTACCGGGGCCAAAAAAGCGAGTAATAGCGTCGGAGCGGATCACACGCGCCTCTTCAATACCTTCATGAGAAAGCATTTTTTCTCGTAAGGTATTTCGTTGGCTAATGGTGCCCGTCAACATCAACATGTTAAGGCTATCAAAGTAGTTAGAGGCTTTATCGAGCGTTTGCTGACTAACAATCGATGTCATCAGTGCCTTTTGCTGATGAGATTGGTAGGCCAAGGACGTGACGAGCACCAGAGCGAAAACAAGAAAAAGAGCAAGAAGAATTTTGCTCGCAAGGGTCATGCGCATGAGTCAACCATTTGTTATTAAGTTATAGAGTTATCAGTTATAGCCTGTAGCCACTATGTTAAACCCAGAGTGCGCAAGTAAGGGAGTCCCCATATAAAATGTGTGATTTCATCGACGTAAATCGTCCCGTTAGTGAGACACGAGTCCGCATTGTTGGCTGAATGCTAGGTTGGAATGTTACGTGCGCTTAGCCAGTGAGGAATGCGATTGAGTCATCCGGCTAATTTGAGTAGCATGCGGCCTCTTATTGTTGTTGGAAGAGATAAAATGACCACCGAGTTGTTTAAAGAGTTCACCTTTGAAGCGGCACACCACCTTCCTAATGTCCCTGAGGGACATAAGTGTGGTCGCTTACATGGACACTCTTTTATCGTGCGTTTGTACGTAGAAGGTGAGGTGGATCCTCACACAGGTTGGGTAATTGATTTTGCGGAAATCAAAGCGGCGTTTAAGCCTATCTATAACCGCCTTGATCATTATTATCTCAATGAGATTGAAGGGCTAGAGAATCCGACCAGCGAAGTACTCGCACAGTGGATTTGGCAACAAGTTAAGCCAAATTTACCCTTACTCAGTAAAGTGATGGTGAAAGAGACCTGCACCGCTGGCTGTACCTATTACGGTGACTGAGTGTCGTGGCGCTGCGCGAGTCACGCGGTTTTGAGTAACGGCGACCCAAGCCGTTGCTCTCCATGCTCAGGCAATCGACAGATACTTATGTGTCTGTATCGATAGGCGCCAGCCTCGCTGAATGCATGTATCAATGCACAGCTGGGTCGCGCGCGCTTTTTGGCTCACGGGCTGTAATGCAATCGTTGCTGTATCAGCCGGTGGGCAGGTGGCGAGTAGCGCATCAAGCTGATCGATGTCCTTTTCTGTGCCGACCGGGTGCTTTACCTCATTCGCCCGCGCCATCGCTTCCTTAAGCACTGGCAACTTCCCTCGCATATTGATTTTCGGAGACACAGTGACCCACGTATTGGCGGATGCGTGGATAGGGTAGGTGCCGCTCGTTTCTATTTGGCATTGGCAACCTGCCGCTTCTAGCGCATGGGTTAACGGCCTTAAGTCATAAAGACAAGGTTCGCCACCGGTAATCACAATATGGCGCGCGTGGTAGCGGCTTAAAATGTCGGCGGTAATCGCATTGCCATCAAGCCAGCACCAAGCGGGAGAATCCTCAGATTTATCAATAATAAAAATTTTGTCTTTCTGATCTTTCTCATCGGTTTCCCAAGTTTGCTTGGTATCGCACCAGGCGCAACCGACAGGACAACCTTGTAAGCGAACAAAGACAGAGGGAACCCCTGTAAACGTGCCTTCGCCCTGAATGGTTTCAAATATTTCGTTGACTCGGTACATGATGGTTTATAGCGATAGATATAAAGCGCCACATTATGCCAATGAATACGACTGAGATCTTGTTTTTTCACGCGTGATTAGCCTTTGAACAGCGTTACTGTTTAAGCGGGTTTTGTGAGTTTGTACGCGATTTCATCGATCTAAAGTGACCCACATCACGGGGTAACAGCTTGCTGCTTCACAATTAGTTCGCGAAGTAAAAAAATTCACGGAGATAGGTGATATCAGGGTATCACCATGGCCAAGCAGTTATAGGACAAGGCATGATTATTGGGCAGCCGGGACATATCGACCACATTAAGCGTAAAAATGCGGGCACGATTTATAATTTGATCGACCGCTTTGCGCCGATTTCTCGGATTGAGCTTTCGAAGCGCAGTCAATTGGCGCCTGCCAGTATTACCAAAATTGTCCGAGAGTTGATGGACGCGCACTTGGTCAAAGAAACACAAATACAGGGCACCAGCATGCGTGGCCGCCCCGCTGTTGGTCTGGTGCTGGACAATGAAGGCTGGCAGTTCTTATCGATGCGCCTTGGTCGTGGTTATCTTACTATGGCATTGCACTCACTGAGTAGTGAAATCCTTATTCAAGAACGCCATGAAATTGATGTCATGGCGCAGGATGCCTTGCTTTCCACGGTGGTTGAATACGTAAAAGCCTTTTTCTCACGCCACCAACAAACGGTTGATCGTGTTACCAGCATTGCGGTCTCGCTCCCGGGCTTGGTGAACAGCGCCCAAGGTACAGTGATCCAAATGCCGCATTTTGAGGTTGACCATATGCCGCTGGGGCCCGTGTTGCATCGTGAGACCGGGCTGCCCGTATTTGTGGGCAATGATACACGCTCGTGGGCGTTGGCAGAGAAGTTATTTGGCAACGCAAAAGAATCCGATAGCGCGGTACTGGTTGCGGTTCACAATGGCGTCGGCGCGGGGATCATGCTGGAGGGAAAGGTACTCCAGGGGCGTGTTGGCAATGTGGGCGAGCTTGGTCATATTCAGGTTAAGCCTTTTGGTAAACGCTGTTTTTGCGGTAACTATGGTTGCCTGGAAACGGTCGCCAGTCTTTCTGCCGTGTATGAACAGGTACAGACGCTGCTCGATGAGGGGCACGCGAGCCAGTTACAGGGGAAACCGTTAACCATAGAAGCAATCTGTGATGCGGCAGTGGCAGGCGATGGACTCGCGCATCAGGTGATCACGGAGTTGGGGCATCATCTGGGTACGGCTATCGCGATTGTGGTGAATTTATTCAACCCAGAAAAAATACTCTTCGGCGGCGAGTTTAATCGTGCCAAGAGCGTGCTTTATCCGGCGATCATGGAGTGCTTAAAGACGCAAACCATCCCACTGTATAGTAAGCACCTCGTGTTGGAAGAAAGCTATTTTTATACCCAGGCCACCATGCCGGGCGCCGCGATGGTCAAACAAGCCATGTACGATGGCAACTTACTGATGAAGGTTCTGGAGGGGTAGTGTCGCGCGGTGTGGCACACTGGAAAGACGACAGTCAATGACGGCCTAAGCGCCTAGGCCAGCGATAAAAAAAGCAGGTGACGTGCACCTGCTTTTTTGAAAGTGTTTCTTTAAATAGCCATGTTAACTATTTTTTCTTTCTTCGGCCATGCAAGCTGCCGCGGTAAATACCACATCCGTTGAGCTGTTGAGCCCTGTTTCTGCGGAATCTTGCAAGACGCCAATGGTAAAGCCAATTCCCACAACTTGCATGGCAATCTCTTGTGGGATCCCAAACAAGTTACAGGCCAGTGGGATCAGCAGCAGTGAGCCGCCGGCCACACCGGATGCACCACAGGCCGATACCGCCGCGACAATACTTAGTAGCACCGCAGTAGCGATGTCCACCTCAATGCCTAGCGTATGAACCGCCGCTAACGTTAATACCGTAATGGTGATCGCCGCACCGCCCATGTTGATGGTTGCACCCAGTGGAATAGACACTGAGTAGGTGTCTTCATCCAAATCAAGGCGGCGGCACAGTTGCATATTCACCGGGATGTTAGCCGCTGAACTACGGGTAAAGAAGGCGGTTATGCCACTTTCACGTAGGCATTTTAAAACCAGTGGGTATGGGTTTTGACCTGTTTTGAAGTACACAATCGCTGGGTTAACCACGAGTGCGATGGTGAACATACTACCCAATAGCACACCGAGAAGGTGTACATAGCCCGCGAGAGCATCAAAACCACTTTTAGCCAGTGTGCTCGCGACCAAGCCGAAGATACCCAAAGGTGCAAAACGGATCACAAAGCGCACGATCATCGACACGCCTTCTGACACGTCGGAAAACACGCGTTTGGTTTCGTTTGATGCATGGTGTAGGGCAATCCCTAAACCAATCGCCCAGGCTAGGATCCCGATATAGTTGCCGTTCATCAATGCGCTAACGGGATTATCCACGATATTGAAAAGCAGCGTATTCAATACCTGGCCAATCCCTTCAGGTGGTGTGATGCTGGCATCTGTGGTCGCAAATTCCAGGGTCGTGGGGAACAAGAAGCTCATGGTGACTGCCGTCAGCGAGGCAGCAAGCGTACCGACAAGGTACAGACCAATAATAGGGCGCATATTGGCGCGCTGCCCTTGTTTTTGGTTAGCAATAGAAGCCGCCACTAAAACGAAGACCAAAATGGGGGCAACGGCTTTCAACGCGCTGACAAAGAGTTGTCCGAACAGTCCTGCATTCGCTGCCCACTCAGGAGACAGGTATGCTAGGACACCACCGGCAAGAATACCGACAAGGATTTGAAGTACCAACGAGTTGCCTCGGCTGACACTGGCGAGTTGTGTTTGACTCATGTGACTCTCACTTCACTGTGTTTATTATCAATGGCTGTTAATGAATCGTTAGAAGTGACGAATTAAACCAGTTTGATTCACCCGATGTAAAGGGAAAATTACTACTTTGCACTAGTTATGTAGGACTGAGCCGGAGAGTTGTCATTAAGTAAAGGTTTACCAGGTGTAATTATTCTGTTACCGCCACGAGATTAATGGCGATAATGGAGAGCATCGCCGAGCAAAAGCACGCATTCCGTTGCCTCTTTAGCATAAAAAAAGGCGGCTTCGCAGCCGCCAGAAGGATAACAACTAACACAGAATTTTTTAGTAAATCGCATGTCCCACGGTATTGAGTAATTTGCTCACACCTTTGGTGAAATAAAGCGGTGCATCGGCCACCGTGTAGCACAAACACCCTTGTTTGGTGAATGGCGTATGATGATGGCGACTATCGAGCAAAATAAAATCACCCGGTACGTATTCGCCACTTTCGTCCTCGAACGTACCATCAAGCAAAAGGGTTAACTCATAGCCTTTGTGCGTGTGCGCAGGCACCGAGCCGCCTTCATCAATATGGAGGAAACTGGCACGTGTTGCCCCTTCATCAAGGTTCAACCGGGCGCGCTGAACTTTGCCAAATGATGACCAGTTAGAGTCGCTAAAGCGCTGTAGCGCGCGTGGCAACGTGTAGGTTTTGTTACTCACACTTATTTGTATTGCACGGACTGGTGTTTGCGCATCGACGGCACCATCATTGGCCGCCGCATCTTCGAAAATGGCAGCAAGCATTTCGTCTTCAGCCGCATAATCCCAATCAGCAACGGTTATTTCTTCCTCGTCGAACGCTGAATCTGCAAGCGAGGCTTCTGCAGCGGCGACATATGCCTGGCATTCCTGGCAGAGCTCAACATGTGCTGACAACGCAATCGCCATCGAGGTGGGCAGTTTGCCAGCGGCAAACGCGTCAAGTAAGTCGGTCGATGGGTGATATTTAATCATTGTTTAACCTCCAGGTGATTGCGGAGCTTTTCCAGACCTAAACGCAATCGGGATTTTACGGTGCCCAACGGCACGTTTAACTGTTCTGACAACTCTTGGTGAGTAAGTTGTTTCAGATATACGCCTCTCACCACTTGTTGTTGCACGTCGGGTAACTCATCAATGAACGACAGCAACTCTTGATCCATCATATATTGCGCACCAGCATCCGACTCATTGTCTTGCTGGCCAGATTCGAGCACGGGCCAAATATCATCACTGAAGTTGTCTTCCCGGTTCGATTGCACCTTACGCAACATATCGAAGCTAATGTTACGCATGATGGTAAAGACCCACGTCGTCGCTGCGCCTTTATCGGCGTTGTACAAATGCGCTTTTCGCCACACAACCAACATGGTTTCCTGCACAAGCTCCATCGCTTGCCCGTCAGCACGGAGATGCTTGGAGCCGTAAGA
This sequence comes from Salinivibrio sp. PR6, assembly GCF_001995955.1. NCBI lineage: Bacteria > Pseudomonadati > Pseudomonadota > Gammaproteobacteria > Vibrionales > Vibrionaceae > Salinivibrio > Salinivibrio sp. PR6. Next base: position 19,315 of record NZ_MUFA01000023.1, read on the forward strand.
GCGAATCTTAGGGCCAAAAAACCGAAACAGGCGCTCGAAAGCAACACGGTCACGGTCTTCCGAGACTTTCAATAATAATGCAGACAACTCTTCCTTCGTCACGTCAGTCATGTTGGCACGCGTGTCCCGTCTGGAAATGGTGGTCTCAGTATACATGGTTTGTGGCGCAGTCATAGTTGAGTCCTATCTGTCGTAGCCGTCCATTTGGCTACCAGTACGTGGGTAGCAGTGATTGGATCACTCGACTTCCTCTTCGAGCAGCTGACTGATAAATTGTTTCGCTTCTTCTGCTGACTCTTGAGCAATAAACCATTGTTTTTGCGCATTAGAAAGCGGCAAAATTTCGAGCCAGCGCTGACAGCTCCAGGTTAAATCTTCGAAATGAGGCGCTTCATATTGTTCTGCGTGTTCAGGGTGAGCGGCAAAGACGTGTTTGAGCCCTGTGGCGATACGCGCTTTGTCGTCGGCTTGCGCCTCACCCAAATGCTCATCATGAGGCCAATCATTGAGTGCGCGCACATCGCCTACCCAAAGTTTGTCCGCTTCTTGGTCCGTCGACATAATTTCTACCCGCTGGCGACCAGCAATCGTGATCCCCAGCAAGCCGTCGGGCAGTGTTTCGAAATCGACGATGTCGACTAAGGTGCCGTACTTGTACAGACGCTTTCCCTGCATCATTGCCAGCACAAATCCTTCTTGATTCGCTGAGCACTCACGGACGAGGCGTAAATAACGAGGTTCAAAAATGCGCAGTTTGGCTCTGCCTCCCGGCAACAAAAACAGGGGCAAAGGAAACAGCTTAGTCATACTCATGCCTCCTTCTATCGATTTAACATGCCTTCCATTACGCGTAGGGCAATGGATGCGATCAAGCCGGCCCTTGTATCAAGCTAATCGTATTGACATTAATCACCCATGTGGCATTCTAGATGTCTAAATGGCCAATTAGCAAGGTAAAGGGAATGAAGATAAAACAACTCAGCGCAAGTCTCGCGATACTTCTCGCGGCGGTATTCCTCTCAGGGTGTTCCGACCAAACTGAAACCATTAAAATTGGCGCAACGGTCGGTCCCCACGCGCAAGTGGTTGAATCGGTGGCTGAGCAAGCGAAAGAAGAAGGGATTGATGTTGAAGTCGTAGAGTTCTCTGATTACATCTCGCCTAATGCAGGGTTAGCGGATGGTAGTTTGGATTTAAACAGTTATCAGCATCAGCCGTTTCTCGACAATTTCAACCAAAACCACGATAGCGAGTTGGTAGCGATTGGTCGCTCAATCTTAATGCGGATGGGGATTTATTCTGACAAAGTCGACAAGGTCGAGGCGTTAGCGAATGGCGCACAAATTGCGATCCCCAATGATCCCACAAATGCGGGTCGCGCGCTGTTATTGCTGGAAGACGCAGGATTGATTACGTTGGCTGACAATGTTGGCTTTAAAGCCACGCTGCAAGATGTTCAATCCAACCCTAAACAGCTCGAATTTGTGGAAGTAGAAGCGGCACAGCTGCCTCGCAGTTTGCAAGATGTCGATGCCGCGGCGATTACCATGAATTATGTGATGTCATCAGGGCTCGATCCAAGCGAGCAGGGCATTTTCTTGGAATCTAAAGATGCGCCTCTCGCCGTTATGGTGGTGGCCGCACGCAAAGACGATCAAGATAACCCGACGTATCAGCGATTACTCGCGTTATTCCAGTCCGACAAAACACGTCAGTTTTTGCAAGATACCTTTAATGGCACCATAGAGCCTGCGTTTTAATTTATTGTCACCCAGTGAAATCGGCCAGTGCAACGCTGGCCGATGGCCAAACGTCACTATTTGTTTACCACTCATACAGTTATTACTGTTACCATAGTGATCTATCGGTGATCCACAATGTGCTAGGATCGCGACGTCTACCTCCCCACATCAATAAAACGCATAGGAAACTGGATGCAATCGGCTAGTCGCCCATTTAATTGGTCGCCCGTATTGCTGGCATGCCTGACCGTCAGCATTGGGCAATTCAGCATGGGCTTAGTATTTCCGTCTTTGCCCTGGATCGCCCGAGATTTCAACCTCAGTATGGACAATGTCCAACTGCTAATCTCTGCCTATCTACTTGGCTTTGGACCATCACAGTTTATCTATGGGCCTATCTCAGATGCGCTTGGCCGTCGCCGCGTGTTGTTAGCCGGTGTGTTGCTTTCACTGATTGGCTTAACCGTGATGGTGAGTTTTAGCGCCAGCTTCACTGGCCTAGTCATTGGCCGCTGCATCCAAGGAATGGGGACCGGCTGCTGTGCCGTGCTTTCGCGTGCCTTTACCCGTGACTCGTATTCTGGGGATCAACTACCGCAAGCCATGTCATATTTGATTATGGTGGCGTCGTTGACCCCGATTGTGGCGCCCGTTATTGGTGGGTTCGTTAACCACAATCTAGGCTGGCTGGCGATCTTTATTTTGCTGATGGTGTACACCAGCTTGGTGTGGTGCGTACTGTTTTTCCTGTTTAAAGAAAGCATGCATACTCGTTCACCGTTGCCCAATGTGAAGGTGATTCTCGGCCGTTATGGTGCATTGTTAAAAACACCGTATTTTCTCTATTTCGCCAGTATTAGCTGGGTGAATTTTACCTTGGTGATCACCACGGTGTCGCTGATGCCATTTTTAATGCAAGAGCGCATCGGTATGACCTCGGATCAATATGCGCTGTGGGCGCTTATTCCGACATGTGGCTTATTGTTGGGGAGTGCGCTAGTTTCGCGTATTCGTCCGCGTTTAGGCACCAAGCGCATGCTGTTGATGGCACCCGTGATGCAGCTCATTTCTGCGGTTTGGTTATGGCTCACCCCGATGGACCCGTTACTGCTGATGATTGGGCAGTTCTTTATGGTGTTTGGCAACGGGATTGCGCTGCCGTGCGCCCAATCGCAGGTGATGCAACCTTACTCTAATCAAGCCGGCACCGTCGCTGCGCTCTCCGGTGGTGGACAGATGATTATTTCTGCGTTGATGAGTATGGCGCTATTGAGCTTGGGCGTTAGCGAAGCATGGCACCTTGGTGTGGTAGTGGGTGTGTGCGCGCTGCTCTCCGTGCACAATATCTTCCGCGGTTTTGCGGCACCGAAAGTCAACGTCGCCAGTACCCCGAGTGAGGCATCATGACAAATACAACATTGGAAACGGGCCTGTTTCCGCTGACAACCCCACGCCTGAGCATGCGGCCAATGGTCAAAGCGGACTGGCCGCTGTTCCACCGCCTACACACAGACAATGCCGTGATTGCGCAATGTTTTGACCCGATGCCACTGGATGAGATTGAAACCCGATTTGAGCAACGGCTCACGCCGTGGTCCCCTGACGCTAAGCACTGGTTGTGTTTGGTGATTGTAGAGACGGCGACACAAACGCCAATCGGCGTCACCGGCTTTTTACTTGAGCAGGGTGTCGCTGAAGTCGGCTATTTACTGTTGCCGCCTTATCACGGGCGTGGCTATGGGACAGAGTCTTTGCAGGCCGTCACCGATTTTGCCATCCATCATGGTGATGCGCGAATCATCAACGCGACGGTAACCGCCGGTAATCTTTCCTCTGCGCGCGTGCTAGAAAAGGTGGGGTTTCAACTCAGCCGTATTGACCCCGATGCCTTCTCTATCGGCGGAGTGTTTTACGACGACTGGATCTATACCTACACCGCAGCATGACTTAAGTGTTCCCCCAGACGACTGATGTTGTTTTCGTTCGTTGACCTCAAGTTATCTTGAGGTTTTATCCTTGCCTTCGATGTTTAGCTTTCCAAGCTCAGTTTTCGATAGCACGGATAAAGGGAATGAATGATGACAACAATCGAACACGTCAATATTACTGTGGTGGACATGGATGCGGCGTTAGCGTTTTTGGCGGTGGCTGTCCCCGATTTTAAAGTTCGCCAAGATGCCCAGTCGCCAAAAGGATATCGTTGGGTGCATGTGGGCAATGAGCACTGCTATTTTGCGCTGCAAGAGCCCAACCCAAGTTCAGAGCCCAGCATACAGCCACGCAGTACCTATAAATCTCAAGGTGTGAATCATATTGGTCTGATCATTGATGATATCGATACCATCCGCGAGCGCCTACTTGAAAAAGGGTATCAGCCCAATGGATCAATGGCGCACGAAACCCACCGCAAGCGGATGTATTTCTATGATAAAGCCGGCTTTGAGTGGGAATTGGTCGCTTACTCATCCGACAAACCGGAAGAAAGGTACCTCTACGAGTAACGCACAAAGCCGCACTGCTCGCTTTCCCAAAAAGAAAAACACCGCCCCTTACTCAACGGGGCGGTGTGTGCGTCATCGACTCTCTACTCACCAAAAAACTGCTTAATTGCGGTAATCATGCCTTGGGTGAGTTGGTGGAGTTGGTCGTCGCGGATGCAATAGGGTGGCATCACATACACCAGTTTGCCGAAGGGGCGAACCCAAATGCCTTGGGCGGTCATTAAGGGCTGAATATCGGCCAGGCTCACCGGGTCGGTCAGCTCTATCACGCCAATTGCGCCAAGCACACGCACGTCCGCCACACACTCGAGGGCACGAGCAGGCGCTAAGCCGGTTTTTAGCTGCTTCTCGATGTGCGTGACGGTCTGCGGCCAGTCACTTTCCAGCAAGGTATCAATGCTGGCGCAGGCCACGGCACAGGCGAGTGGATTGCCCATAAAGGTGGGGCCGTGCATAAAACAGCCTGCATCACCGCTACAAACCGTATCGGCCACATGGCGGGTGGTGAGCGTGGCGGCCAAGGTCATGTATCCACCGGTCAGTGCCTTGCCGACGCAGAGTATATCTGGGCTGATCCCTGCGTGGTCGCAGGCAAATAGTTTTCCTGTTCGGCCAAAGCCAGTCGCAATTTCATCCACAGTCAGCAGCACATCAAACTCATCGCACAGAGCGCGCACTTGACGCAGGTATTCAGGGTGATAAAAGCGCATACCGCCTGCGCCTTGCACGATGGGCTCTAAGATCACGGCAGCCAGTTGGCCGTGATGGGCGGCGAGTGCTTCGCGCATAGGCTGTATGTCGTCAGGGTTCCACTCACCGTCAAAACGGCTTTGTGGGGAAGGCACAAAATGATGCTGAGGCAGAAATCCTTTGTAGAGTTTGTGCATCGAATTATCAGGGTCCGTCACCGACATGGCGGCGAACGTGTCGCCATGATAGCCATGACGCAAGGTCAAAAACTGTGCGCGCGATTCGCCGCGTCCCTGCCAATATTGCATCGCCATTTTAAGCGCGACTTCTACTGATACCGATCCTGAATCGGCCAAAAACACTTGCGTGAGCGGGGCGGGTGAATGCGCGACCAAGCGCTCACAAAGCGATACCGCAGGCTGGTGGGTAAGACCGCCAAACATCACATGCGACATTTTATCGATTTGCTGATGCGCTGCGGCGTTCAAAGCAGGGTGGTTGTAGCCGTGAATGGCTGCCCACCACGATGACATGCCATCAATCAGAACAGTGCCATCTTCAAGGTGTAGCTCGGCGCCGCTTGCGTGTGAGACGGGCAAGCAAGGCAAAGGGTCGAGCGTTGAGGTGTAGGGATGCCAGATATGCTCACGGTCAAAATGGGTGTCTGTGCTCATAAATAAATCAGATGTAAACCAGTATAATCTTGTTGTGTTGACAGGGTAACGTCTGTGGGTAGACTAGCCAAGCATTAAAACGACAACAACGGGGAAAACCGCGTGGAAATAAGACACAACTGGACCGCACAGGAAGTGCAAGCATTGTTCGATAAACCCTTTATGGATTTGCTGTTTGAAGCGCAGCAAGTGCATCGTGAATATCATCCTGCTAACCAAGTGCAAGTCAGCACACTGTTATCGATCAAAACCGGCGCGTGTCCAGAAGATTGCAAGTATTGTCCGCAAAGTGCGCGGTACCGCACCGATGTTGAGAAAGAGCGGTTAATGGAAGTGGAACGCGTGCTCGAAGCGGCAGAAAAAGCCAAAGCTTCAGGCGCGACGCGCTTTTGCATGGGGGCGGCGTGGAAAAACCCCAAGCAACGCGATATGCCGTATTTGCTCGATATGATCCAAGGCGTCAAAGGATTAGGGTTGGAAACCTGTATGACTCTGGGCATGTTGGATGCGGAGCAAGCCAAGACCTTGTCCGAGGCGGGTTTGGATTACTACAATCACAATCTCGATACCTCACCTGAGTTTTACGGCAATATTATTACCACGCGGACGTATCAAGAACGCCTCGATACCTTATCTAATGTGCGAGACGCGGGGATGAAGGTGTGTTCCGGCGGCATTATTGGGCTGGGCGAAAGTGCTCGCGATCGCGCTGGTTTGCTGGTTGAACTCGCCAACATGCCGGCTCACCCAGAAAGCGTGCCGATCAACATGCTGGTCAAAGTGAAAGGCACACCGCTTGAGAACGTCGATGACGTCGACCCGTTCGATTTCGTCCGCATTATTGCGGTGGCGCGGATCATGATGCCCAAGTCAGCAGTGCGGCTGTCTGCCGGCCGCGAAGACATGAACGAGCAAATGCAAACCTTGTGCTTTATGGCTGGCGCCAACTCGATATTCTACGGCTGCAAGCTGTTGACCACACCAAACCCGGATGAAGACGCGGATATGCAGCTATTTAAAAAGCTGGGTATTAATCGCGAAGCGGTCAGCCAAAAACCCGATCAAGTCACTGAGCACGACTTACTTGAGCAAGTGGCCGAGCGAGTGGCAGCGCGCCCGCAAGAGGGCGATTTGTTCTACGACGCCAGTGTCTAAGTCCCCATGACTGATACAACATCAGCGCTGACCCGTCGTTACCAAGGCGAGCTGGCCGCACGCCAGCAACAAGGCTTATGGCGGCAAAGTGGTGACAATGCCGTCGCCGAGTCATGGCGCAACTTTGCGGGAAATGATTACTTGGGCCTTGCGCAAGACCCGCGACTGGTGAAAAGGGCGCAGCAGCACCTTGAACGCTGGGGTGTGGGTGCAACGGCCTCGCCGGTGGTATCTGGTTTTACCGCGGCGCATCAATCCCTTTGTGATCAGCTGTGTGACTGGCTCGGTTACCCGCAAGCGATATTGTTTAACAGTGGTTTTGCCGCCAACCAAGCCTTGCTCTTTACGCTGCTAGGTAAAGACGATGTCTTGTTTCAAGACAAACTCAACCATGCCTCCTTGATGGAGGCTGGCGTATTGAGCCCTGCCAAACAGCGCCGTTTTCGTCATAACGACATGGCACACCTTCGCCAACTGCTCGCAAAGCAAATCCAGCCTTCCGCATCGCTGATTGTCTCGGAAGGGGTATTCAGCATGGATGGTGATGTATCGCCAACCGAAAGCCTTGCCGCGATTGCCAACCAATCGGGGGCGCTCTGGGTACTGGATGATGCGCATGGGATTGGCGTGTTAGGGCAAGAAGGTGAGGGCAGTATCAGTCGTGGCGCACGGCCGGATATTTTAATCGTGACATTTGGAAAAGCCCTGGGCATCGCTGGGGCGGCAGTGCTGGCTTCTCCCACCATTATTGATTATTTGCGTCAGTTTGCGCGCCATTATGTGTATTCGACCGCCATGCCACCTGCGCAAGCGGCACTCATTGAAGATGCGATTAGGCTGGTACGAACAGAGCACTGGCGACGAGAAACACTCAGCGCTCATGCTGAACAGCTAGCGCAAGGCCTCCACGACTGGTTAGAGACGACGTCTGCTTTCGAACCGCCCGCTGGTAATAGGCAGCCCTTCCCGCAACTGCTCGCGACGCCTAGCCCGATCAAGCCGCTGATTATCGGCGATTTGGCAGCGTTACAGCAGGTAAATCAGGCTTTGATGAAGGCGCACATTCGGGTGGGAGCAATTCGGCCACCGACTGTACCTGCCAACACTGCACGTCTGCGGATCAGCTTGTCGGCACAGCATCAAAAAACAGATATCACCGCACTGATCGAGGCACTTAAGCCGGTATTAGCGAGCCACAAAGCGTGTGGGGTGACAGCATGACCGTCGCCGATAAACAAGCGATTGCCAGAGCGTTTGGCCGAGCCGCGCCCCATTATGATGACAGTGCAACGCTGCAGCGCCGTGTCGGCCATCGGTTGATGGCATTGGCTGAGTCAGAGCAGAAGGCTATCCGACATGGCACCGTCTTAGATGTCGGCTGTGGCACCGGCTATTTCACTCAGCAGTGGATGACTCACGCCAAGACAGTGATTGGACTGGATCTCAGCGCCCCTATGCTTGCGACGGCAAAAGCGCGCTGCGGCGATGCCATGCTAGGCGTACAAGCTGATGCGGAGCATTTGCCGCTGGCCGATAACAGTGTCGATCTGGCCTTTAGCTCGTTAGCGCTGCAATGGTGTGACGATTTGCATGTGCCATTGGCGGAGCTGCGTCGGGTTGTTAAACCCGGCGGGAAAATCCTTGTTTCGACACTGCTCACCGGATCACTGTGTGAACTCGACAGCGCGTGGCAACAAGCATGCGGCACGTCACGGGTGAACCGCTTTATCACGTTATCTGGATTACAACAGGCGACCCAACGCGCCGGGCTTAGGCACGCAACCGTGTTGCAAGAAAGCGAACAGCTCACCTTTGCTAATGCCCATGCGGTGATGAAAAGCTTAAAAGGCATTGGCGCCACTTATCGCCCCCAAGGTGCGGGGCAACAAGGGCTGGCGACAAGAGCGCAGTTTAGCGCGGTAGAAAAGGCGTATCAGCGTTTTGCACTCGCCGCCAACACCTTACCGGCGACCTATCAGATTGGCTACATAGTGATTAACCACCATGCATGACAGTTATTTTATTACCGGCACCGACACGGAAGTGGGGAAAACCTATACCACGGCGGCGCTGTTGCACGCTTTTATCAAACAAGGTTATCAAGCGGTGGGCTACAAGCCTGTCGCTGCTGGTGCCGATTTAGCGCCTGATCACCAACTAAATAGTGACGCTGTCACTTTACAGCGCGCCAGTGCGATCGCATTGCCGTATGCCGCTATCAATCCAGTGTTGTTAGAAACGCCGTGCTCGCCGCACTGGGCGGCGGTGTTAGCCAACAAGCCCATCGACACCCAGGTGCTGAGCGATGGGCTCTCGCATTTAAAACAGCAGGCTAGTCCGGTATTGGTCGAAGGGGCTGGAGGCTGGCAAGTGCCACTCAGTGAGACTGAAACGCTGGCCGATTGGGTGGTTGCCCACCAACTGCCAGTGATCATGGTGGTGGGGATTAAACTTGGCTGTTTAAACCATGCTTTACTCACCGCAGAGGCCATTCGCGCACGCGGGCTTAGGTTAGCCGGATGGGTGGCAAACGCCGTTGATCCCAAGGCGCAGAACAGTGACGAAATGGTGCGTTATCTTGATGCGCATTTAGATGCACCCTGTCTGGGGCACTTGCCGTTTGCTGCCGATGCCTCGCCAGCACAATGCGCGAGCCATTTAGATATTGAGCCGTTGTAAACATATTGCGAGAATGTAGCGATCAAAAAAGCCAGCGCTGTGCTGGCTTTTTGTCTATTCAGGTAGTCAATGCGGGTAGACAATTACTTCTGGTCGTCTCGAACACCCATTAGGCTTTGCTGAACCTCGGCCATTTGGCGCGCCGCTGTCGCGTCATCCGACGCTAACCCAAGCTCTGAGCAGGCTTCATCGAAGCTCATGCCGAGATGACAGGTTAAGATGTCGATAGCGACTCGGTAGTTTTCTTGCTCTGCCATGGTCTCACTCCATTGATAACGCGTTGCGTTGTTAAGGTTAGGTTGTCCACACTGGGTGGTTATAAACTTAATGGTTGATATGACCGCCGACTGCCCATTACTTTATTGTCTTACGCAGTGCATCAGCGTCATAGTTTTAAACAGCTGCGCATAAATTAGCCTGAGTAAACCGCGATGACAACTCGACCAAAGTCTATATTGGGTTGTTTTTGTCTTTTTTATTGGGCTTTTCTGCCTCGATGCTTGTTAAATGTTTGAATGGATTGTTAAAAATTAAGAGTTGCGCGATATCACAATTTGTTTAGATCAGATCGAAATAACGTGCCACACTAACTGGTCGGTGCAGAGAGCTGGATGGTACGGGCGCCACAAGCGACGACTGGGATTTATTCGTAACAAATTGCATCAAAGGATTGTTTTTATCATTAATGCCCATACTATTTTTATCATTACAACAAATAAGCGCTAAACACTGGGTTTAAGCGACGGAGACACACCATGAAACGCTTAGGATTATTTCTCGCTACCAACCTTGCGGTACTGGTCGTATTTAGCATTGTGCTGAATATCATTTATGCCGTGACAGGCATGCAACCGGGGAGCTTATCTGGGTTGCTGGTACTGGCAGCGGTATTTGGTTTTGGCGGCTCGTTTATATCGTTGCTGATGTCAAAATCAATGGCATTGCGCTCGGTGGGGGCGCAAGTGATTGAGCATCCACGCAATGAAACCGAGCACTGGCTAATGAATACTGTCAGTCAACAGGCGCAGCGCGCTGGCATTGGTATGCCAACCGTGGCGGTATATAACTCGCCTGACATCAACGCCTTTGCGACGGGGGCGAAACGCAACGACTCTGTGGTGGCGGTATCAAGTGGCCTGCTGCAAAACATGACCCGTGATGAGGCCGAAGCCGTGCTGGCGCACGAAATCAGCCACATTGCCAATGGCGACATGGTCACCATGACCTTGATGCAAGGGGTAGTGAACACCTTCGTGATCTTTATTGCCCGCGTTATCGCCGGTGCGGTGAGTGGCATGAACAGTGACGAAGAAGGCGAAGGTGGCGGCAACTGGATGATGTATTTCCTCGTCTCGTCAGTGCTAGAAATCGTGTTTGGTATCCTGGCCAGCATCCTGACCATGTGGTTTAGCCGTCATCGCGAGTTCCGCGCGGATGCAGGCTCGGCGCAGCTGGTAGGCAAGCAGAAAATGATTGCTGCGCTGGAGCGTTTGAAAGTCAGCCACGAGCCGAAACTAGAAGGCTCAATGATGGCATTTGGCATCAACGGTAAGAAAACGCTGAGTGAGCTATTTATGACTCACCCACCGCTAGAAAAACGTATCGATGCCTTGCGTCGTGGCGACTATCTATAATCGGATAGCGTTTACGCCGAGTCATCGATTAAGCGGCCTGCGGGCCGCTTTTTGTTTGTGTGCGACGCCACTTTATCCCCTCACTGGCGAGCACCGCACCCAATACAATCAACGCCATCGCTACCACGGTAAGCGCACTGACGGTTTCTGAGAAGACGGGGATCGCGATCAGCGCCGCCACCACAGGCGTGAATGCGCCTATTGCGGCACTCATTTCTGCGCCCAAACGGCGAATCGCAAACGCATAGCTGTAATTGGCAATGATCCCCACGCCCAAGCCTTGCGCCAGTACATGGTAGCCCAGCTCACCGAAAGGCGCTTGAAGCAGATTAAATGAGATAAGCCCGCTCATCGCGCCTACGGGCAGCAGCAAGACGGCTGACATCGCTAATACCGCTCCGGCTTCTGCGGCATTTAAGCCCGTGACACGTACGCCAATGGTAAACCACGCCCAACTGATGCTGGCTGCGAGCAAAATCAAATGGCCTTGGGTGACGCTCCACGGTGAGAAGAACAGCGAATGCCACAAAAATGCGCCAATGCCGATCACGATCAATCCAATCCCTAATCGTCGTCCCACCGAGAGCGACTCGCCATAAACGCTCCAAGCAATGGCGGAGACAAACAGTGGCAAGATCCCAGGAATTAACGAGGCGCCATCGGCGACAGGGGCAAACTGCATACCTGTGGCGGCGAGCAGATAAAACGGTAAACCCGCCCCGAAGGCAATCGCAAACAGATAACGTTTGGGCACGGCAAAAATATGGCGCACACGATGACGGCTCAGCCAACCAAATAGCAGGGCCGCAGGCAAAAAGCGCAGTAGGGCAATATCGCCACTGGTTAACACCGACTGGCTGGCCTGACGCAAGGAGATAAACAGGCTCGCCCAAATGGTCACGGTGACAAGCATGGCGGCGAGGCCTAATAAACGTTGAGAGGTGGCAGGCATGGTTGATCACTTCCTTGATAATGGATGCAGTTAGTGTGGCAGCGTCAAGGGAGGGATTGGTGGCAAATTAATGGGTAGTTTCATCCTCTATTGGTGGTTATCATCGGCTATTAGTGAATAATTGATTAAAATTACCAAGGAGAGGGTTTGGACAGTAAAGACAAAGCCATTCTGGCGCTGTTACAAGACGATGCGCGCCGCACCACGGCGGAAATCGCTGATGCCGTTGGGTTGTCGTTTTCGCCTTGTGCAAGACGAATCAAAAAGCTGGAAGCCGATGGGGTGATAGCGTCCTATCAGGTTACGCTCGATCGCCAGCGAATTGGGCTTAACATGACCTTTTTTGTCAACGTGAGTTTGAGCAATCACCGAGAAGAGGCGATTGTTACCTTCGAGCACGCATTGGTGGAAATGGATGAAGTCATCAACGGCCACGTGATCTCAGGTACTTATGACTATTTATTGGAAGTGGTGACGCGAGATTTACCGCACTATGAAGCCTTTATGCGCCAGCTACAAACCTTGGCGATGGTCAAAGACATCAATACCAATGTGGCGATCCGCGCGGTAAAACAAGGCGCGGCGCTAAAAGTGTAGCGCCGCGCTATTAATGTGAAATAGTGGTTAGCGGTTAGCGGATAGCGAATAGCGATTAGCTAAGGTGCTGGCTCAACCAGTCGCTAAAGGCATTTTGTGGCAGGGCACCGTTGAGTACGTCAACGCGCTCGCCGTTTTTAAATACCATTAGCGTCGGAATGCTACGAATTCGATATTGCGCCGCCAATGCTTGCTGCGCTTCGGTATCGATTTTAACAAAACGTGCGCGGCCTTCTTCTTGCTCGGCCACTGCTGCAAAGGCAGGCGCGAAGCTTTGGCATGGGCCACACCACGGGGCCCAAAAATCGACCACGACAGGCACATCGCTATTTAGCAACGCGTTAAAGTTTTCGCTGGTGCCCTCAATCGGTTTACCGTCCAGCACATCAGACTGACACTTGCCGCATTTGGGCGCGTCATTCACCCGCTCGCTTGGAATACGGTTCATGGCTTGGCAGTGAGGGCAGCGTGAGGTCAAGGTTGTCATTGGGTTTCCTCGTTGAATTATTTGTGTCTAATATAAGCGGGTGACGTCGCTCGCCCAAGTTGAATTTATCAATCACTCAAATAGAAAAAGCCGATGACACGGCACCGGCTTTCATGAGGTGTTATTGATTCAGTGCGCGCTAGAGTGCATCCACCACATTGAGGATGGCACTGAGCATATCGCGACCGAAGGCTTGGCTGCGCGCAGGTGACCAACCAAAATCCGGGTCCGGTTGGTCGTTATGATCTTTAAATGGCATTTCAACTGTGTACGACAAGCATTTAAAGCGCTCACCAATCCAGTTTGAGCCCACGGTCAGATTGGCCTTGCCAGGTGCGTCTTTGTCATAGCCGTGCTCGTCTTGGAATTCTGGCGTCACGGTGAGCAGGGCACGCTTAAACCTGTCCTCTAAATCCGCCATACGCGCATCGTAAGAAGGGATCCCCTCGCAACCGGCAACAAAGTTATATGGGATGGCCTCATCACCGTGGATATCGAGGCACATTTTCACCCCTGTTTGCTCCATACGCGCACGAACATGATACACCTCGGGGCTGCGCTCAAGCGTAGGGGCTTGCCATTCTCGGTTCAAGTTGGCGCCCACCGCATTGGTACGCAAGTGGCCGCGCACGCTGCCGTCGGGGTTCATATTGGGCACCACGTAAACGTCGGCCTTTTCCAACAGCGCACGGGCAGTGGTGTCGGTGTCGTCAAGCAATCGGTCGAGCAGCCCCTCGATAAACCATTCCGCCATGGTTTCGCCTGGGTGTTGGCGAGCAATCAGCCAAATCGGTGTTTTCGGTTGGACGGATTCCCCTAAATCAGCGCGAATTTTCAGTAGGCTAATATCGCGCCCATCTAAGGTTTGGCCGAGGGTTTCTAGCTGACATTGTGGATAGGTCTGCGCTTGGTGAATTAAATCCAGGTGGCGCTCATAGCTATACGGCGCGAAGTAGGCGAAATACATCGAGCCATGTTGCGGCGTTACGTTAATGGTCAGTGTATCGCCGTCAAATTCGGTGGGGACGCGGAACCAGGTATCGCGATCGTAAGAGGCGACCGCCTGATAATCTTTCCAGCCTTCAGGGTAGGCCGAGCCTGCCAGTTGCTGAATATGCAGTGTGTGAGCCTGATTCACTTGCGCCTCTAAGCGAAAGTGGAACCACTGATAAAACTCAGACTGATTGTCGTGGTGAATGGCAAGTTGAATGTTGTTGATGTCGTCATCGTTAACAACGCGAATATTCCCGTTGTCGAACTGGCTAAAAATACGCATAGAGCATCCTTTATCGGTTTGAGAGGCCAGCTGTGTTTGCACCTGAAGGTAAGCCTTATGTTGTAAAACCGAGCGTGACTGTCTGATTAGCAACGAACCGAGTCACTCATTGTCTTCACTGACAAGCTCGCCACTGACTAATCACGTAGGCAAGATGGCTTTACTGGCTTATTATTAACAGTATTGCGCCTTATCTTGTCGTACTGTGTCTTAGCTGGCAAGGTGCCATTATCACGCTATGACCATCTTTTTCCTCAAAGATTATCTTTTCCTCAACCAATAAGGAGCCACTATGCATTTGCAGGATCCTGAGCTTTTAAAAACACAGGCACTGATCAATGGGAAGTGGGTCGATGCCGACAGCCAACAAACCCGCGCAGTGACCAATCCTGCGAACGGAGAGCACTTGGCGACGGTACCTAATATGGGGGCGGAGGAAACTAGCCGCGCCATTGATGCCGCGGATGCTGCGCTACCCGAATGGCGAGATTTAACCGCCAAAGCGCGGGCAGACGTGCTTTATCGCTGGTACGAGCTGATGCTCGAGCACAAGGATGATTTAGCTGCAATCATGACGGCTGAGCAAGGCAAGCCGCTAAAAGAAGCCGCGGGCGAGATCCAATACGCGGCCTCGTTTTTACAGTGGTTTGCAGAAGAAGCGAAGCGAGTGTATGGCGCGACCATTCCCGCGGAGCAAGCGGATAAACGCATTTCAGTGATCAAGCAGCCGATTGGCGTGACCGCGGCGATTACCCCGTGGAACTTTCCAGCGGCGATGATTACCCGTAAAGCGGCCGCAGCATTGGCGGCGGGTTGTACCATGGTGGTGAAGCCTGCCAGTGACACGCCGCTATCGGCCCTGGCCCTCGGTGAGCTCGCGTTACGAGCCGGTCTGCCAGCTGGGGTGATCAGTGTGGTGACCGGGGCGTCGGGCCCCATCGGTGATACCTTATGTGCTGACAGACGTGTCCGTAAGCTCTCGTTTACCGGCTCGACCGAAATCGGCGCACAGTTGATGGAAAAATGCGCCCCAACCATTAAAAAGCTCTCGCTGGAGCTGGGCGGCAATGCGCCTTTCATTGTGTTTAATGACGCCGATATTGATGCCGCGGTTGAAGGGGCCATTGCGGCGAAGTTTCGTAACGCAGGGCAAACCTGTGTCTGTGTGAACCGCATCTACGTGCAATCGGGCGTGTATGAAGCCTTTGCAGAAAAGTTTATCCAGGCGGTGAGTCAATTGCAGGTGGGTAAAGGCACCGACGACGGCGTGGACATCGGCCCACTCATCAATAAGGGAGCAATGGACAAAGTGAATGCCCACCTGGACGATGCCAAGCAAAAAGGCGCGGCGATTGAGCTGGGTGGCGCGTGCCCTGAGCTGGGAGAAAACTACACCCAACCGGCGGTGATTAAATACGCGACCCCAGCGATGCGGATAGCCAAAGAAGAGACCTTCGGCCCCGTGGCACCGCTGTTTTCTTTTGAAGAAGAAGCGGACGCCATCGCCATGGCCAATGACACCGAATTTGGGTTAGCGTCTTACTTTTATGCCAAAGACATTAGCCGGGTGCACCGTGTGGCCGAAGCACTGGAATACGGCATGGTAGGGATCAACACTGGCTTGATTTCGACCGCGGTCGCGCCCTTTGGTGGGGTGAAGCAATCGGGTCTTGGCCGTGAGGGCTCACACTGGGGACTCGATGAATACCTAGAAATGAAGTACTTGTGTTTGGGTCTGTCATAACCTGAACGGCTTAAACCGCTAAGTGTTAAAAATTACTGACACGTAAAGCGGGTTTTACGCTGTTTATTGCAGTCAACTTGCCTCGAACGTCACCAAATTGGTGATAATTCAGTCAGGTTGACTGTTTTTTGGCGGCTTAGTGTATGAATATTTGCATTTGCCTACATCCGCTCTGTTGTTGGCTTTTCATCCGTGGTAAAACTCAAGTACTATGCGTAAGAGAAGTCCAACCGTTGCCTTGTGGCAGCATGTTGGCGAACCAAACCAAGTGGAGATACAAGATTGATCAATGTGTTCCTTGTAGATGATCACGAGCTGGTTCGCACAGGGATTCGACGTCTTTTAGAAGACGTTCGTGGCATAAAAGTGGTAGGGGAAGCCGACAGCGGTGAAGCTGCACTCAAGTGGTGCCGGCAAAATCACGCCGATATTGTCCTAATGGACATGAATATGCCAGGCATCGGTGGGTTGGAAGCGACACGCAAGTTGCTTCGTTACTCGCCGGACGCCAAGATTATCGTGCTCACGATCCATACAGAAAACCCGTTCCCCACCAAGGTCATGCAAGCGGGAGCCGCGGGTTATTTGACCAAAGGCGCCGGTGCCGATGAAGTGGTGAACGCGATCCGCATGGTCAACAGTGGCCAGCGTTATATCTCACCGGACATTGCCCAGCAAATGGCGCTTAGTCAGTTCTCTGCCTCTTCAGATAATCCTTTCAAAGAGCTGTCAGAGCGTGAATTGCAGATCATGCTAATGATCACCAAAGGACAAAAAGTCACCGACATATCCGAGCAGCTTAGCCTGAGCCCGAAAACGGTGAACAGCTACCGTTATCGCTTATTCAGCAAGTTGGGCATTAATGGTGATGTGGAATTGACCCACCTTGCCATCAGGCACGGTATGTTAGATACCGAAACCTTGTAACGCGAAGTAATGTAGTACGAGACCGCGCAGTGCCGAACACCTTCGATGCCAAAAGTTTTCTGAAAACCGTTCCTCACCAGCCCGGCGTTTATCGCATGATGAACGCCGCGGGTGACATTATCTATGTGGGTAAGGCCAAAGATCTCAGCAAACGCCTAGCCAGCTACTTTCGGGTTCAGGTTTCCAGTGAGAAAACCAAAGCCTTGGTGCGTAACATCGCCGATGTAGAGGTGACGGTGACCCACACCGAAACCGAAGCGCTGATCCTTGAGCACAACCTGATCAAGCAGCATCGCCCCAAATACAATGTATTGCTGCGAGACGATAAATCTTATCCCTATATCTACCTCAGTGCTCACGAGCATCCGCGGCTAGCGATCCACCGCGGCGCGAAAAAGAAAAAGGGCGAATACTTTGGTCCCTTTCCTGATGCCAATGCAGTGCGCAAAAGCCTGCACCTATTGCAGAAAATATTCCCGGTTCGCCAGTGTGAAGACTCGGTGTATGCCAACCGCAGCCGGCCTTGCTTGATGTATCAAATTGGTCGCTGCTCTGGCCCTTGTGTGCCAGGGCTGATTAGTGATGATGACTACGCCGAGCAAGTCAATTTTGCCCGTATGTTTTTACAAGGCAAAGACCGCGAAGTGATCGACAGCTTGGTCGCCAAAATGGAAACCGCCAGCCAACAGCTGCAATTTGAAAAGGCGGCGGAATACCGCGACCAAATCCAAGCGTTGCGCCGCGTACAAGAGCAGCAGTTTGTCTCGCAAGACAGCGATGATGATATCGACGTTATCGGCTTTGCATTAGAAAACGGGGTGGCGTGCATTCATGTGCTCTTCCTGCGCCAAGGCAAAGTGCTGGGCAGTCGAAGCCACTTTCCTAAGATGCCGGCAGAAACCGACCCTGGTGAAGTGGTCTCAAGTTTTGTCAGCCAGTTTTACCTGGCGCAAGCGGAAGGGCGCACCATCCCCAGCCATATTCTGATTTCTGACGATATCGGTGATGATCTGGGTTGGCTATCGAATACCTTGAGTGAAATAGCCGGTCGCAATGTGCGCCTACAAAGCCGCCCGCGCGGGGCCAGAGCTCGCTTTTTGAAGCTGGCCAACACCAATGCGCGTACCGCTTTGACCAGCAAGATCAACCATCGGATGACCATCCAGAATCGTTATCAAGCGCTGCAAGAAACCCTGGGCTTAGAGCCGGTTAAGCGGATGGAGTGCTTTGATATCAGCCACACCATGGGCGAGAAAACAGTCGCCTCCTGCGTGGTGTTCAACCAAGACGGGCCGCTGAAAAAAGAGTATCGCCGTTACAACATTGAAGGGATCACCGGTGGTGATGATTATGCCGCGATGGCACAGGTACTGACGCGCCGTTATAGCAAGCAAGTCGAGCCAGAAAAAATCCCCGATATCATCGTGATTGATGGGGGTAAGGGCCAGCTTAGCCGTGCTTGGGAGGTGCTCGAGCCGCTGATTGCTGATTGGCCGGTTAACCCGCTCATTTTAGGGGTGGCCAAAGGTACCAGCCGTAAGCCGGGGCTTGAAACCTTGATTAAGGTCTCGGGCGAGGAGTTTTCGCTGCCCGCCGACTCACCGGCATTGCACCTTATCCAACATATTCGAGATGAAAGCCACGATCATGCCATTGCCGGACACCGCGCGGCACGGGGCAAAGCGCGCAAGCAAAGTGTGCTCACCCAAATTGATGGCGTAGGCCCTAAACGTCGCCAGGCCTTGCTGAAATACTTGGGCGGTATTCAAGAGCTGAAAAACGCCAGTGTTGAAGAAATCGCCAAGGTGCCCGGGATCAGCGCCACATTGGCAGAGAAAATTCATTCCTCATTGCAAGGTTAGTGGCAATGGGGCACCATAACCCAGTTAATCCTAAAATAAAAAGCTGAGCATGCGTCTAAATATACCTACCATTTTGACCTTTTTGCGCATTGCGCTTATTCCGGTCTTTGTTGTTGCCTACTATCTACCTTATGCTTGGGCGCCATTTGCGGCAGCATTGATTTTTGTGATTGCTGGCGCCACCGATTGGCTGGATGGCTATTTAGCGCGTCGCTTAAAGCAATCGACCCGTTTTGGTGCCTTTCTCGATCCCGTCGCCGACAAAGTGATGGTGGCGATTGCCATGGTGCTGATTGTTGAGCACTACGCCTCTATTTGGATCACGATTCCGGCGGCAACCATGATTGCGCGTGAGGTGATTATTTCAGCCCTGCGCGAGTGGATGGCAGAAATCGGCAAACGTGCCAGCGTCGCGGTCTCATGGGTGGGTAAATTTAAAACCGGCTCGCAAATGTTTGCATTGACCATGCTGCTTTGGCATGGCGCGCCTTGGATTGAATGGTTAGGTTACATTGCGCTGTACGCCGCCGCAGGCCTGACCTATTGGTCGATGTATCAGTACATGATGGCGGCCAAAGACGACTTGCTCGCCGACCCGGAAGAAGAATAAACCGGGCACTGAGCAAACGCATTCACGCCTGTTACCTACTCATAAAAACGCAGCCACGATTTGGGCTGCGTTTTTTGTTTGCTGCTGGTGGCAGTGCGAAAGCACCGGCCGGTTTATTGGCGTCGCGCTTAAGCTGACGTCTGGCTTAGCGCTTAGGAATGGTCAGCACAAAGGCCGCCCCTTGCAGCGGGGAGTCGCTGGCGTGGATGTTGCCATCGTAACTGGCAATGATTTCATCGCACACCGCTAACCCGATGCCAGTGCCAGGATTGAGCTGATCGGCGCGTACTCCGCGCTGGAATATGCTTTCCCGATATTGCTCTGGCACCCCGGGGCCATCGTCTTCAATCGCCAATTGCCACACTTCGCCGTGATCGTCGAGCCGGATTTGCACCGTTTCAAGGCAAAACCGATAGGCGTTTTCCAGCAAGTTACCGAGTAACTCCATCAAATCACTGCGGTGCACCGGTAAAGAGGCACTTTCATCAAACGCTCGCACTACTTTCACGGGTTTATCGCGATAGGCTTTATCTAACATGCCGGTCAGGCTATCAATCGGTGCGGTCAGTGGGCTATCTTCGCGTTTCAGTCCACATTGGCCCACCAATGCGCGTTTGAGCTGATATTGCACCATGTCATCCATCTGGCTGACCTGCTCCAAAATCCGCTTATTCAGCTGCTCGCGCGACAGATGATTATCATCGAGCAGGGCATTGGTGGCGGATAAACGCGTTTTTAAGCTGTGTGCCAAATCATCCATGGCGTGGCGATAACGGGATTTTTGCTTTTCCCGCTGGGTGATCATCCGGTTAAGCGCTTGGGTGACATCTTGCAGCTCATCAGGGTAATCGTTATCCAGTGTTTGCTGGCGTGATTCAGTAATCGCGATCAGCTCTCTGGCCAAGCGGCGCAGTGGAGAAAAGCTCCAATGACAGGCGGCGACCACGAGTGCCGACGCCGAGACAAACAGCAGGCTGATGTAAAACCAGGTCTCTGCTTCTAAATCGGCTAACTGTTGTTTTTGTTTGTCGACGTTGCGCAGCACAAACAGCCGATTTTCGCTATCACCGGGTTGTTTTTCTGATGAAAGCCGTTGCGCCACCACGTTAAAGCCAGCAATGGAAAGGTACTGCGGCTTTTTCGCTTCGTTAGGAATATGTGTGCAGATATCGTCGATATTAAACGCTTGCACATCGCGTGAGGTCCACAGCGTGTGGTTATCGGGTGTACATAGCACCGACATATAATCGCTGCTGGACGGGTCAAGCGATTGAATCCAAGCTGTCAGCTGGTCAGCGCGGATCAGCCCGTCTTTACTGAGCTGCGCCATCACCATCGGAATTTGTGAGGCCAGATCGCGCGAGTAAGCCGCCATTGAATTTTGCTGATACAGCTTATTAATCAAGGCCGCGAGCGCAATCGAGAAAAGGAGAATAATGCCAATGGAGGTGGCGAGTACGCGGGTGCGCAGTCGGGGGCGACATTGGCAAAGGGTAAATTGGCCTAATTTCATGGTTTACTCAGCTTGGATCTCGAACAGGTAGCCTTGGCCACGCACGGTCGAGATGGGGTTGTCGTGTCCGGTTTGGATCAGCTTTTTACGTAGACGACTGATCATCACCTCAATGGTGTTAGGGTCGCCATCTTGGTCATGATACAGCACATCGAGCAAGCGTTGCTTCGAGATCACTTCGCGACTGTGACGAATCAGGTACTCAAACAAATCATACTCAAAGGCGGTGAGCTCTAGCGCTTGCCCGTTGACGGTGACCGATTTCGCCAACAAATCTAACTCGATATCGCCAGCGGTGATAGTGGGCTTCACAAAACCGGCACTGCGACGCACCAATGCGTTTAGTCGCGCCACCAGTTCCGGCTTTTGAAACGGCTTTACCAAATAGTCATCGGCACCAGCATCTAACCCCGTGACTTTATCTTGCCAATTGGCGCGCGCCGTGAGCACCAAAATCGGCAGGCGCAGCCCTTTGGCGCGAATATCACGAATTAGGCTAATCCCATCTTGATCGGGCAAACCGAGGTCAACAATGGCAATATCATTGGGGTATTGGTCAGCGTAATAAAGCCCTTCGCTGGCAGTGCTGGCACAGCGAACATGGTGGCCGAGTTCACTGAGTTCGGTGTTCAGGTGATGACTTAAAATCGAGTCATCTTCAATAATAAGAACCTGCATAAAAGCCCCTGTAAAACAAAAAAGCGTCCGAGGTGGACGCCTTTATTATAGGTTTAATAAACTGAATTTTGGCTGACTCAGCGACCGTCTCCAGCGTGACGTTACACCAAAATAATCATCAAGGTGCCGGCTAAGGTCAAAATAACGTTGGCAATCGCATAAGTGCCCGCGTAGCCCAAGGCAGGAATAGTGCTGCGAGCATGCTCGTTGATCATATCCATCGCCGGCGCACAGGTTCTTGCCCCGATGATCGCGCCAAACAAGAGCGCGCGGTTCATTTTCAGCACATACGCGCCAATCAAATAGGCGACAATCACTGGAATAACACTGATCACAATGCTGGCCAAGATCACCGAAAAGCCCATGTCTGCGATGTAATCAAATAGCCGGCTACCGGCACTCAGTCCAATGCCAGCCATAAAGGTCATGAGGCCAAGATCTTTCACCATATTCAGCGCCCCTTGGGGCACATAGCCGAAAGTGGGGTGGTTGGCACGTAAAAAGCCGAGGCTGATCCCCGCCAACAGCAAGCCAGCGGCATTACCCAGGCCAAAGGTCACTTGGCCGAAGGTGAGGGTGATCATCCCCAAGCCCAGCCCCAAAATAAAGAAGCAGCAAAAGGCGAGCAAATCCGACATCTGACTATGAATCGAAATAAAGCCGATGCGGTCGGCCAAGCCTTTTACGCGGCTTTTCTCACCACTGATTTGCAGCACATCGCCTTTGTTGAGGATAATTCCTTGGTCCATCGGCATCTCAACCTGAGCGCGCACCACTCGGTTTAAAAAGCAGCCGTATTCAGACAGGTTTAAATCCGACAGCTTTTTCTGCGCCACGCTGTCGTTTTTCACCACGATTTCTTCCTCGACAATGCGCAAGTCGAGCAAATCGCGGTCAAACACTTCTTTACCGTTACGGAAGCTGGGGTCCAGCCGCGCATGGCTGTCGGGATAGCCCACCAAGGCAATCTCGTCGCCTTGCTGCAAAATGGCATCCCCATCGGGGTTAGCCAAAATGCCGTTACGGCGAATACGCTCGATATAACAGCCGGTTTGGCGATAAATACCCAGCTCACGCAGGTTGCGGCCATCAATCCAGTCGATCAATTCAGGCCCGACCCGATACGCACGAATAATGGGTAAATAGACCTTACGCTGTGATTCGCTGCCCAAGCCGCGCTCAATCGCAATCTGTTGGGCGGAGTGCTCAAGATTATGGCGCTGCAACTTCGGCATCAATTTCGCCAGCACAATCAAGCTCACTAGGCCGGTGAGGTAGGCCATGGCATAGCCGACACTGAGGTTATCAATCATCATCCCCAGCTGTTCGCCTTCCGCGCCGGTTAAGCCGGAGTTAAGCGCATCTTTCGCGCCCACCAATACCGGGGTGGCAGTGAGCGCGCCGGCCATCATGCCGGTGGCAATGCTGATATCCAGCCCCAAATGGTTTTGGAAGAACAGGGTTAAGCCAATGGCACTGAGTAACACCGCCAAGGCAAGCAATAGGTATGATTTTCCGTCACGGAAAAAGACGCCAAAAAAGTTAGGCCCCGCCTCAATGCCCACGCAATAGATAAACAGCATAAAGCCGATGCTGAGGGTATCAGGCGAGAAGGTGAACCCCGCGTTACCAAAAATGATCGCGGTGAACAACACGCCGATGGATCCGCCGAGTTGCACACTACCAATTTTGATCTTTCCGACTGCGAGGCCGAGGGCGAGAACCACAAAAAGGAGTAAAATATCGTTTTGGAGCAGGAGGTTATTGACGTCTATATTCACAGCACAAATGTCCGACAGAGCGTGCAGGGGATTAATGTGGTGAAAATTATACCAACCTTAATCACACTTTGTTGTACAAATTTAGTGAAATAAAGATTAATTTTGCGTAAAAAAACACCAGTTGCACGTTTTTTGGAAGCATCCACAAAAAATGGCAGCCTCGACTGGCTTTTTAGACCCAACCAACACGCCCGCAAGATCTTGGCCAAATCCTCGAAGCAATCTCACAGAATTAGCGCTAGCTAACATTTTGGACATTAGGGAATGAAAACGTTATCACGCCTCTGTTAGGCTAATCCTTACTACAAAAAGGGAAATGGCCTATCGGGTGCCCAAAACCGGCGGGCGGTAGCGTGGGAAAGGCTGGATAGTTAACCAGCTTATCGGTTAGCAAGTCGAATAGGATGCACGCTTTCTCATCAACCATTCACGCTTTCTCAGTTCAGTAAAATAAAAGAATATATTCATCAATGAGTTACATTACTAGGTTTGGGGATAGTGTGAATGCACCAGCCGTGATAGGCGGCACGCACACTTTCGCGGGGAAAAAAAACAGCCAGTAAAAGCGATAAATTCCAGTAATAACAGTAAGTTAATAAAGAAAAGGCGCGTATAACGGTTTTGGGGAAGTGAGCGTGTGCGCTAATACAATGTTAGCATTCCATCCAATGGAGATGACATGTCAGAAGAAGAAAATAAATCAGTAACATCTCAGGCTTTGTCGCCAATTGAGCTTATGGCAAAGGATTTGGGCTTAGATCCTTCATCGGTCACTGGCTTGAATATAAAGGATGTTATTAAGCAGGGTCCTGAGTCAGCACTTTTTATAGCCAGGGTCAGCCAAGTTTACCTGCAAAGCGATCACCTGAATAAGGAAGTAGAGCACTTGAAAGCAGAAAATACCGATCTTAAAAAATCATTAAAAGAATCGGATTCTAGATGTGCTGCTCTTGAAAAGACCAAATCTTCACTTGAAAAAGAAAATGACTATCTATCTAACAGAGCTCAAAATTCGATATTAAGTACGGTATTTTTCTCGCTCGGAAGTATCGCTATCGGTATAGCTGGATCATATTTTTCTCAAAACAATATTGAATCAGCATCGCTTTCTGGTGTTATCGGGGTTTCCTTGTCAGTTTTTGCCGCCTCTCTTTTGCTTAAAAAAGGAGGCTCTAAGAAATGAATTACGAAGAAAGAATAAGGTCATTGCAATGGAAATGGACGGCTGCCCATGCAACTATAAAGCGGTATGAGGGGCTCCTGAGAGAATTTCGTTTAACGTCGATAGGCATGTTCGTCTTAATGATTTCGAGTGCTGTTTTTCTTCCTAGAGACGAATCATCTAGTAATATTTTGCTAAGTTTCTCAGCAATACTTTGGGCGTCCATTTACACCATAACTTTAGGTCCTCATATCATTAGTAATATTTCAGGTCGGCGTCCGTTCGAAGAGGATTTAGATGAACTTAGGCATGAATATGCCGATTTCGAAGAAATTACAATTGAGTTGGAAAGAGCCCTTTATACACAGAGAAAGTATTATCGCTACGTACGAATGGCTACCATGCTTAGTATTTATGCTGTTTTGATGAGTGCGGCCGGCTTTGCGTACTTGTATCTACTAAAATAATGCTAACAAAGCGCTACTGTCGGACAAATTTTACGCTGCGCTCCAAATTTGCCGCAGAGCGCGGCGTTAAGCTGCACATCAAATTCGAGAGGTATTATGATGAAAGTTATTGCGGAGGATTATAGTTCTCCAAGAAAGCATGATTTAGAACTAGAACAGCTCGTATCGAATGCTGAAGTAACGGTAGATGTGGCTACTGCTTATCTTACCGATACAAAAATTCTCGCTCTAGCTAATAATTTAAAAGTGAGATTGTTAACGTCAGTTGCTAGTGCTGATCTGATTTCCGGTTCTACAAGTCTTGAAGCATTGCGTTGGTTACGTAGCAAAAGGATAGATATTCGAGTTTTACCTAGCTATCCTAAATTTCATGCTAAGGTTTATATTGCCGATAGGGAAAAGGCTATTGTTTCTTCCGCAAACTTAACCCATAACGGTATTAATAATAATATTGAGGTTGGGTTTTTTCTCGACGGGAAAGAACCTGCTAAATTGCAAGACTGGTTCGAGTCTATTTGGAATAAAGCATCTCCACTTACAGCTGAGTTACTTGATTCATTATCTCACGGAATAAATGAAATTGAATCTGAACTATCTAGTATTAAGAACAAAGTAAGGGTATTAGACAATCACCTAAACTCGGTTATGTCGGATTTATCATCATCCCATCTAACGGGTTTGGATAATGGCTCTAGAAATTTTTTTATATGTAACAGCGATCGAAGAAATGGTACAAGAACATCTGATGGTGGGTATTTACACGAAGAATTAATGCTCTCTTTGGGTGTGGCAATGGCGTGGGAAACTTTTAATTACCCTGAGCATATGTCCAGAGCTCGTATTGGTGATATAGTTTTTTTATTTGCGAAAGGTAAAGGTATAATTGCAATCGGGATTGTCACAGAAACAGTGATTGTCGCTGATGGTATAAGCCGAGAGCGTTTCTCAAGCGAAGCTGACACAAAAGAGTGGCGAATCTCGGTTAATTGGATAACACAGCGAAACAAGTCTTTGAACTATCGTCTCGATAGTCCGCCGTTATGTACATTTCTTGATATATCAGCTAACAAACACAAGGCTATTCGAGATGGAGTCTTAAATTACTTCTCCGAGAGTGGTTCAGCTTAACAAGCTGTTTAAGAGTGATTCGCAACGCGTGGCGTTTTTACTATGCGTTGGCTTATGTGTTTAATGTGGCATGCGGCGGCTTTGATATTGCGTTGCTCACACCTTAACAGGGCTACATGGATTCCCCCGTTCGTCAAGCATCCGCGAAGCGTATTGAGTTTGGTTTGGACTGCCGCTCTACATTCGGCCTTTTACTGACTCACGTCATGGCCCTGATGACATTGCGCGGTTGCAGTGCCTAATTCGTTAGAAGGCATCAAGGTGCCCGCCGCATTAACAGGCTCTCTGCAAATGGTCTTCACCGATAC